>JANLZT010000555.1:0-7214 GCA_031366465.1 Betaproteobacteria bacterium
TCCTTGCCCGTGTGGGGGTCGACAACGGTCTTCAGGGCAGCTTGCAGGGCGGCTTCGGTCACAGCGGACATGGTGGCGGATGGGTTTGAAAGGAGCCGCAACGGCCTGTGCCGGCGCGGGGTCTGGGACCGGGCGGGAGTCTAGTGCACCGGGTGCGCCGCCAGCAGCGCGCCGGCTTGGTCGGCGCTGGGGCCCGAGATGGTGCCCGAGCCCAGCAGATCGCCCGCCTGCAGATTGCAGCCGCCATGGTGGGCTCCAGCTTTTAGCAGTCAGGCGGTCAGGCGGTCATCAAAGATGGCCACCGCGCGGGTCCAGCCGGCCGATGCACCGATGCGCGGCGCCAGGCCGGGCGGGTCGGACGCAACATCGTTTTCAAGAAAGATCGACAGATCGACGAGCTTGCGGGGCATTGGGGGGCTCCTGGGGATGGCTGCAATCAAACCGCTTGGGGGGCAAGATCTGAGAGTGTGTCGGGCTTTGGGTCGGGCCGGCCCAGAACCCGACAGACTTCTAGAATCCAGGGCTGATCCCTGAAGGACGGCCCCATGCCCCGCAAGCTCTTCGTCACCACCGCCCTGCCGTATGCCAATGCGGGCTTCCACATCGGTCACATGATGGAATACATCCAGGCCGACACCTGGGTGCGGGCGCAACGCATGATGGGGGCCGAGGTCAACTTCGTCTGCGCCGACGACGCCCATGGCGCGCCGATCATGATCGCCGCCGAGAAGGCCGGCCTGAGCCCGCAGGCCTTCGTGGCCGGCATCGCCACTGGCCGCAAGCCTTATCTCGACGGCTTCCACATCGCTTTCGACAACTGGCACTCGACCGACGGCGCCGAGAACCACCGCCTGGTGCAGGAGACCTACCTGGCACTGCGGGCCAACGGCCTGATCGAGAGCCGCAGCGTCGAGCAGTTCTTCGACCCCGAGAAAGGCATGTTCCTGCCCGACCGCTATGTGCTGGGCGAATGCCCCAAATGCGGCCACCCCGACCAATACGGCGACAACTGCGAGAACTGCGGCGCGGTCTATGCCCCCACCGATCTGGTGCGGCCACGCTCGGCGCTGTCGGGCGCCACGCCGGTGCTCAAAACCAGCGAGCATTTCTTCTTCAAATTGAGCGACCCGCGCTGCGTGGCGTTTCTTGAGCAATGGACGCAAGACGGCAGGCTGCAGCCCGAGGTGGCCAACAAGGTCAAGGAGTGGTTCAGCCGCGACGCGGCCGGCAAATCGGGCCTGGGTGACTGGGACATCAGCCGCGACGCGCCCTACTTCGGCATCCAGATCCCCGACGCGCCGGGCAAGTATTTCTATGTCTGGCTGGACGCGCCCATCGGCTACCTGGCCTCGCTGCAGAACCTGTTTGCCAAGCGCGCGCTGGACGGCAGTGATGGCGCGGCCGCCTGCGCCGCCTACCTGGCCCAGCCCGACCTGGAGCAGGTGCACTTCATCGGCAAGGACATCGTCACCTTCCACACCCTGTTCTGGCCGGCGATGCTCAAGTTCTCGGGCCGCAAGCTGCCCGACGCGGTGCATGTGCATGGCTTTTTGACGGTGCACAGCGAGAAGATGAGCAAGAGCCGAGGCACCGGCATCGACCCGCTGCGCTACCTGGCACTCGGCCTGGACGCCGAGTGGCTGCGCTACTACATCGCCGCCAAATTGAACGCCCGGGTCGAGGACATCGACTTCAACCCCGAAGACTTCATCGGCCGCGTCAACAGCGACCTGGTGGGCAAGTACATCAACATCGCCAGCCGGGCGGCGGGCTTCTTGAGCAAGCGCTTCGATGGCCGGCTCTCGGCCGACCTGGGCGTGGAGGGCCGCAGCCTGCTGGACGGCCTGCGGGTCCAGCGCAGCGTGATCGAGGCGCTCTACGCCGGCCGAGAGTTTGGCAAGGCGGTGCGCGAGACCATGCTGCTGGCCGACCGCGTCAACGAGTATGTTGACCGCCACAAGCCCTGGGAGCTGGCCAAGGGCGCCGGCCAGGATGCCGCCACGCACGCCGCCAAGACTGCCGCGCTGCACGATGTGTGCTCCGTCTGCATCGAGGCCTTCCGGCTGCTGACGATCTACTTGAAACCCATCCTGCCGGCACTCGCCGCCCGGGTGGAGGCCTTTTTGCAGGTGCCGGCACTGCTGTTTGCCGACGCCGACAGGGCCCTGGGCCAGCACGCCATCGCGCCCTACCAGCACCTGATGCAGCGGGTGGACGCGGCCAAGTTGGCCGCCTTGATGACCCCGCCCGAGCCTGCCGTGCCGGCGGCAACCTCCCCGGGTGGTGAGGCAATAGCCGATGAGATCGCCATCGCCGATTTCAACAAGATCGACCTGCGCATCGCCAGGATCGTCAACGCCGAGAGCGTGGACGGCAGCAGCAAACTGCTGCGCCTGACGCTGGACCTGGGCGAGGGCCCTGACCCGCAGGGCCACGCCGTGCAACGCACGGTGTTCTCGGGCATCCGCAGCGCTTATGCGCCCGAGCAGCTGATCGGCAAGCTCACCGTGGTGGTGGCCAATCTGGCGCCGCGCAAGATGAAGTTTGGCCTCAGCCAGGGCATGGTGCTGGCCGCCAGCCATGCCGACGACAAAGCCCAGCCCGGCATCTTTGTGCTGGAGCCCGGCCCCGGCGCCTGGCCCGGCTTGCGCGTGCGGTGATCCGGCGCCGCACCGCACTCGGCGCCGGCGCAGCGTTCGGCGCCCTTGCCGGGCTGGCCGCTTTGCCGCCGCAGCCGACCCAGGCCCAGATCGATACCGAGGCCATCGACTTCGTGGCCCTGGGCGACATGCCCTATGGCCCTGACCTGCTGCGCGGCCCGCCCTACCGCCACCTGATCGACCAGATCAATGCGCAGAAGCTGCCGTTTGCGATCCATGTGGGTGATTTCAAGGACGGCCTGGCCCACTGCACCGATGACGAGTACGAGCGCCAGTACCGCTACTTCCAGCGCTTTGAGCGGGCCCTGGTCTACACCCCGGGCGACAACGACTGGCTGGACTGCCAGCGCCAGGGTGATGACCAGCTGGAGCGCCTGCAGGCCCTGCGCCAGCGCTTTTTTGCCGGGGCCCAGTCGCTGGGCCAGCGGCCGCTGGCGCTGCAGCGCCAGGCCGAGCTGATGCCGGCTTACGGCCGCTATGTCGAGAACCTGCGCTGGCTGCACAGGGGTGTGGTGTTCGCCACTTTCCACACCGTGGGGCCCGAGAACGGCATGGACGCCGCATCAGCCGAGGTGCGGGCCGAGGCCCTGGTGCGCGAGGCCGCCAATGCGGCCTGGATCACCGCCGCGTTCTCGCTGGCCCGCCAGCAGCAGGCCCGCGCCCTGGTGCTGGCCACCCAGGCCGAGACCCTGACCCCCGAGCTGGACAAGCCGCCCGGCCGACCACGCCGACTGCTGGTCAAGGATGGCTTCCGCGCCAGCATCAGCCAGACCCTGGTGCCGCTGGCCGAAGCCGCCGGCCTGCCGGTGCTGTTGATCCACGGCGACCATCACCGCTACACCATCGACCAGCCCTTCCGAAACCCGGCCGGTCAGACGGTCCAGCCGCTGTGGCGCCTGCAGGTGTTTGGCGAACCCCGGCTGCATGCGGTGCGGGTGCGCATCCAGCCGCCCGGCAGTCAGCCACCGTTTGGCTTCACGCCGATCTGGAACCCGATGTCGGCCGACCCGCAGCGGCAGCCGCGCACCGACCGCTGATTCAGGGCCGAAAGCGCGCCGGCAGGCCTGCCGCCAATGCCGCGTCGAGCGGCTTGGTGAAAAAATCCCGCACAAAAGCGTGGGCAAAGGCCCGCACACGGTCGGCCGGGTCGGGCGACGAGCTCAGCATCACCACCGGCACCGGCTGGGCGCATTGCTGCTGGTAGCGGCCCAGGAACTCAAAACCGCTCATGCCCGGCATGTTGATGTCGAGCAGGATCAGGTCGATCTGCGGATGCTGGGGGTCGGCCAGGTAGGCCAGCGCATCGGCGCCGGACGCCATCAACAACAGGCTTGCGGCGACGCCAGCGCGCTCCAACACCATGCGCGTGATGAGCAGGTCAGTCTCGCTGTCATCCACCACCATCACTGTGTTCAGCATCGTCGGGTCATCGCTGGATAACAGGGGCCACTTGCCACTTGCCACTTGCCACTTGCCACTTGCCACTTGCCACTTGCCACTTGCCACTTGCCGCTTGCCGCTTGCCGCTTGCCGCTTGCCACTTGCCGTTTGCCGCTTGCCGCCTGCGGCGTGCCGCATCGTAGCGCTGCCGGCCTGTGTGCCGCGCAACAGCATGCCAGGCCTGGCCGCTGCGGGCCGGGCTCGCAAACCGCCAACCGCCGCCGCTTAAACTTGCGGGTTGACCCTGGCCTAGCCCCTTGACCCTGGAAACGCCCCATGCCGCTGTTCTGGAAGCCCTACACCTCCGACATCACCCAGTTCATCGACAGCCTGAAGGCCAACAAGCCCACGCTGGAGGCCGAGCAGCGCGCCGGCCGCGCCCTGCTGTGGGACAAGCAGATCGACCGCGATGCCGAGGCCGGCTACGACCGGGCCAACGTGCCGCAGTCGCCCTACGTGTACTTCACCCGCCCCAAGCCACGCTGATCGCCGGCTGCCAGATCGGCGTTCACCCCGGTGCTGCCCCTGCTGCCTGAGGCCGACACCCTGCCGGTAGACCGGGTGGCGCTGGCCCGCCTGTACGGTGAGCCGCTGTTTAGCTTGCCGCAGGATTTGTACATCCCGCCGGATGCGCTGGAGGTGTTTCTGGAGGCCTTCGAGGGCCCGCTGGACCTGCTGCTCTACCTGATCCGCAAGCAGAACTTCAACATCCTCGACATCCCGCTGGCCGACGTGACGCGCCAGTACTTGACTTATGTCGACCAGATCCGCCAGCACAACCTCGAACTCGCCAGCGAGTACCTGCTGATGGCGGCGATGCTGATCGAGATCAAGTCGCGCATGCTGCTGCCGCCCAGGAAGACCGACGACGGCAGCGACGGCGCCGACCCGCGCGCCGAGCTGGTGCGCCGGCTGCTGGAATACGAGCAGATCAAGCTGGCCGCGGCCCGGCTGGACCGTCTGCCGGTGGTCGGCCGCGACTTCTTGCGTGCGCAGATCCACATCGAACAAAGCCTGCAGCCGCGGCTGCCGGATGTCACGGTGGCTGACCTGCAGGACGCCTGGACCGACATCGTGCGGCGCGCCAGGCTCAACCAGCGCCACCTGATCAGCCGCGAGCAATTGTCGGTGCGTGAGCACATGGCCATGGTGCTGCGCAAGCTGGCCGGCCGGCGCTTTGCCGAGTTCCATGAGCTGTTTGACACCCAGCGCGGCGTGCCGGTGCTGGTGGTGACCTTCATCGCGCTGCTGGAGCTGTCGCGCGAGCATTTGCTGGAGATCACCCAGGCCGAGGCCTTTGCGCCGATCTATGTGCGGCTGGCCTACGCGCCAGCGTGAGTGGGGACGGCCTGAGAAGATACAAACGGGCCCTGTGGCACAGTCCCGCGTCCCCCCGTCCCCGGAGCACGCACCATGGCGATCAAGGCCACGATCTACAAGGCCAACCTGCAAATCGCCGACATGGACCGCCAGATCTACGGCGACCACAGCCTGACCCTGCCGCTGCAGCCGTCCGAGACCGAGGAGCGGCTGATGGCCCGGTTGCTGGCGTTTGCGCTGAACGTGCCGGCCGATGACCTGCAAGGCACGCTGCAACTGGCCCGCGGCATGGCCGATGCCGACGAGCCCGACCTGTGGCACAAGGATCTGACCGACCAGCTGCTGCACTGGATCGAGGTCGGCCAGCCCGATGAGCGGCGCCTGGCCAAGGCCTGCGGGCGCTCGCGCAAGGTCAGCCTGTACTGCTACAGCTACTCGGCCCACATCTGGTACGCCGGCATCGCCAACAAGATCAGCCGGCTGCGCAACCTGGCGGTCTGGCAACTGCCGGCCGAGCAAAGCCAGGCCCTGGCCGGGCTGTGCCAGCGCTCGATGCAATTGCAGATCAGCATCCAGGACGGCCACGTCTATGTGAACCAGGGTGAACAATCGGTCGAGGTGGTGCCGCTGGCGCTTTGGCGCGGCGGCCAATGATGCGGGCCCGGGCTGCGTGGTTGACCGCCCTCAGCCTGGCCCTGCTGCTGTCCGCCACCGCCTGCCAAGCCGCCAACCCTGCTGCCCCATCCACCATGCCGCCAACCACCCTTGCCAGCCCCGACGACGACCCCTACCGCTGGCTGGAGGACGTGCAAGGCGAGCGGGCCCTGGACTGGGTGCGCGAGCGCAATGCCCAGGCGCGCCAGCAACTGACCCAGCACCCGCGCTTTGCGGCGATGCGCGATGGCTTGCTGCAGATCCTGGATTCGAGCGACAAGATCCCCTACTTCGTTCGGCGCGGCGATGCGCTCTACAACTTCTGGCGCGACGCCCAGCACCCGCGCGGGCTGTGGCGGCGCACCACGCTGGGCGAGTTCCGCCAGCCGCAGCCGGCCTGGGAGACGGTGCTGGATCTGGACGCGCTGGCCCAGGCCGAGGGTGAAAACTGGGTCTGGGCCGGCGCCACCTGCCTGGGGCCCGACCACAGGCGCTGCCTGATGAAGCTGTCGCGCGGCGGCGCCGACGCCAGCGTGGTGCGCGAGTTCAACACCGCCAGCAAGCAGTTTGTGACTGACGGCTTCAACTTGCCCGAGGCCAAGACCGACATCGTCTGGGACGACGCCGACACGGTCTACGTGGGCACCGACTTTGGCCCCGGCTCGCTCACCGATTCGGGCTACCCGCGGGTCATCAAGCGCTGGCGGCGCGGCCAGGCACTGGCCCAGGCCGCAACAGTGTTCGAGGGCCGCAGCCAGGACGTGGCGGCAGGGGTCGGTGTCGACCCCACACCGGGCCACCGGCGCACCCTCTTGAGCCGCGCCACCGACTTCTACAACACCGAGCAGTTCATCCTGGCCGGCGAGAAACTGCAGAAGATCTTCATCCCCAGCGATGCGTCGATCAGCTTCTGGGGCCAGCGGGCGCTGCTGCAACTGCGCAGCGACTGGCAAGCCGGTGGCCAGCGCTGGCCCGCCGGCTCGCTGCTGGTGGGCGACGCTGCCGCCGTGCTGGGCGCGACTGACGCCGCAGCGATGCCGCCGCTGCAAGCGCTGTTCACGCCCAGCGCCAGCCGCTCACTGGCCGGCTGGAGCACCACCGCCAGCCAGGTGTTGGTGGAGGTGCTCGACAACGTGGCCG
>JANLZT010000561.1:0-1652 GCA_031366465.1 Betaproteobacteria bacterium
CTGGCGCAGTTGTCGCTGCCGCCGCCATCGGCGCCACGCCAGGCCGATGCCCCGGCGGCCGGCGGGTCAGGCTGTGAACCTCGGCTGCACGGGCCCTGTCTTATCATCCATGACCATGCTCCTGCAGCGTATCCAACAGCAGTTCTTCGAAAGCGCCGATCTCAAGTACCAATCGGCCGAGCTGCTGAGCCGCCCGATCCAGGATGCGGTGGCGGCGATGGTCGGCAGCCTGACGGCCGGTGGGCGGGTGCTGGTGGCCGGCCTGGGTGCGTCGGCCAGCCTGGCCCAGCTGATGGCCTCGCAGTTGATCGGCCGCTTCGAGCGTGACCGGCCCGGGCTGGCGGCCATGGCGCTGGGGGTGGACGGCACCACGCTGGCGGTGCTGGCCACCGAGCCCGCGCCACCGGGCAGCCTGGCAGGCAGCGCCAGCGGCTTCGACCAGGTGCTGTCGCGCCAGGTCCAGACCCTCGGCCAGCCCGGTGACCTGCTGCTGCTGATCGACACCGACGGCCAACACCCTGCGCTGCTGGCGGCAGTGGCCGCCGCGCAGGCCACGGACATGACCGTGATCGCCCTCACCGGCCACAGCGGCGGCGCGCTGCGCGCCGCGCTGACGGAGAGCGATGTGCTGGTGGCGGTGCCGCATGAGCGGCGGGCGCGGGTGCTGGAGACCCAGCTGCTGGTGCTGCACTGCCTGTGCGACGCCATCGATCAACAACTGCTGGGCGAACAGGACCCCCCATGACCCGACAAGCCGTGTTTCCCAAACTGCGCCCATGCACCCGTGCCTGTGTGCTGGCCCTGGCATTGGCCGCCACCACGCTGCTGAGCGGCTGTGCGCCCCTGGTGCTGGGCGGGGCGATGGTGGGCGGCGCGCTGTCCTTCACCGACCGCCGCACCTCGGGTGCGCAATTGGAGGACGAGGGCATCGAGCTCAAGTCGGGCAGCCGCCTGGCCGAGGCGCTGGCCGATCGCGGCCATGTCAACGTGACCAGCTACAACCGCACCGCGCTGCTCACCGGTGAGGTGCCCAGCGACGCCGACCGCGCGGCGGCCGAGGCCGCCGTCACCCGCATCGAGAACGTCCGCGGCATCGTCAACGAGCTGGCAGTGGCCGGCAGCAGCTCGGTCACCGCGCGCACCGGCGACACCATCGTCACCAGCAAGGTCAAGGCCAGTTTTCTGGACGCCAGGGACCTGCAGTCCAACGCCATCAAGGTAGTGACCGAGCGCGGCACGGTCTATCTGCTGGGCCGGGTGACTGAGCGCGAGGCCGGCCGCGCCGCCGAGCTGGCGCGCGGCGTGGGCGGCGTGAGCCGGGTGGTCAAGGTCTTCGAGCTGATCAGCGAGGCCGAGCTGGCCCAACTGCAGCCGCCGGCCAAAAAGTAGGCGCCAGGCCGCCGCACGGCGGCGGTGGGCTATTTCAAGCGTCGGATGAGGCTGGAGGTGTCCCAGCGCTGCCCGCCCAGGGCCTGCACATCGGCATAGAACTGGTCCACCAGCGCGGCCACCGGCACCCGGGCGCCATTGCGCCGGGCCTCGTCCAGCACCAGGCCCAGGTCCTTGCGCATCCAGTCCACCGCAAAGCCGAAGTCGAACTGGTCGTTGACCATGGTCTTGCCGCGGTTGTCCATCTGCCAGCTCTGGGCCGC
>JANLZT010000635.1:0-7057 GCA_031366465.1 Betaproteobacteria bacterium
GGGCCTGATCGGGTGCGATGCCCAGCGCGGCCACACACTTGTCGCCGAGCAGGCCGCCCAGCTCTTCGCCGATGGCGATCAGGGCGTCCAGGTTCTCGGCATAGGCGCCGGCATAGGGGTTGGTGATCACCGCCATCGCCAAGGCGCGGCGGGTGGGGGGCTGGATGTCGCGGCCCATCTCGCGGTGGATCTCGTCGACCTGCACCACCAGTTTGCGGATCTCGGCTTTCATCAGCGCAGGCCGTCCCATTGGGCGATGGCGTCGGCAGCCAGCCCGCCCACCCGTGCATGCACCCGGGCACCGGTGCTCATCGCCAGGATCAGCACCATCTCGTCGGCGCGCGGTGCGCCGGGCACGCGCACCTCCATCGCGTCGAAATGGCTGCGCACATAGCTGGCATTGATGTGGGTGAGTGGCACGTCCAGCGTGGCGCCCGGGCCGCCCACCTTCTTGGTGCTGGGCACGATGGCCAGGGCGTTGCCGTGTTGGCCGCCTGGCGACATCCCCTTGGCATAAGCGGTGGCATCGCCCTTCCACCCCAGCAGCTCGCGCATCGCATAGCCGCCCGGCACATGCCACAGCGCGCCATGCTCTTGCTCACCCGCCGCGCCGATGATGGCTCCTTTGCCATAGCCCTGGATGCGCTCGGCGGCCACGTCCATCGCCGCCAGCAGGCGGCGCGCCAGGTCCAGGCCCACGGGGTTCAAGGCCGCCATCATCGGCAGGATGTCGGCCTCGTAGCGGCCGGCATAGGGGTTGGTCAGCACCACCGCGATGGCGCCCCGGCGCAGCGGCACGGCGGGCGGCGGGCCGCCCTCGTGGTGGATATCCTCGACCTGGGTGAAGACGCGGCGGATGTCGATCAAGGTCATGGCGGGGCTTGTTGAGAGGGTCGAAGAAATCATTGAACCAGGGCCGACTCTAGCGATTTGGCCACCGACAGCCGCAGCAACGATCCCTGACAAGCCAGCAGTGCGGCGCTGACCCAGCCCCGTTGCTGCAGGCGGCGGGCACAGGCCAGGCCTTGCTGCAGGGCCTGGGCCACCTTGGCGGGCGGCAGCGGCGGCACTTGCAGCGTCACCAGGATGTCGCCCAGATCGCTGTCGTCACGCAGGCTGTGGGCCGGCCGGCGCAGGATGGCCGCGTCAATCACATCCACCTGGTTGGCGATCACCGTGGCGGCGGCATCGGCCATGGCGGCTGTGGCCGCCAGCACCGTCACGCTGTCGGCAATGCCGCGTGAGTGGCTGCGGCCGCGCCAGCCACTGGTGGCCACGCCGCGGATCGCCTGGTCGGCGTGCACGGTGAAGGCCGCGTCGGTGGGCAGCAGCACGCTGGCCAGCGCGGCGGCATCCAGGCGCGCCAGGTCGGCGAACAGCCCTACCCGCAACGACTCACCAGGCGCCAGGTGCAGCGCGATGTCGCCGCCGTTGTTGACCCAGGCGCGCTGGATGCCGGGCCGCTGGTAGTGGGCGATCAGGGCTTGCGCCACCGCACCGGCCACTGCCGCCATCGGCGTGATGAAGCCGTCAGCCGCCTCGCGCAGCGGCGCACAGGCCGCCCACATGCAGCGCGCCACCGGGCCTTGCAGCGGGTTGATTGCCGGCGCGGCGGCCACCGGCTGGCGTAGCAGCGGCAGCTCGGCCACCAGACCGGACAGCAGGCCCTGGAAGTGCGTCCAAGCCCCTGCATCGGCAGCGGCCACCGCAGCCGCATCGCCGTCGGCACCGATGATCAAGTCGATCGGGCCATGCTGCCAATGCCAGCGCCCATCCGGCAGCCGGGCGCGCTGGGCGCCGTTCATCCCAGCAGGGGCGCTTGCCCCAGCGGCCAGGCATTGCCGGCGGCAGCGCCCACAAAACGCCGCGCGGTAGGCCCCCCGTCGGCATGCCAGCCACCGCTGGCCAGCACTTGCGCCAGCGGCCGCACATAGGCCATGTGGCCGCCCAGGGCCTGGTAGTCGGCCAGCCGCAGGCTGAACTCGATGGGCGCGACGATGGCCGGCGTGGGCACGCTGCCAAAGCTGCCGTCGGGCATGCGCAGCACGTCCACCATCACCGTGATGCCGCCGCCCGGCCAGACATAGGCCGGCGCACCGCCGCAGGTCACATTGACCAGGCTTTGCTTGATGGCGCGCGTCAGCCGTACCGGGTTGTCGGTGACCCCCGCACGCAGGCTGCCGCCGGCGCCGCCCACAAACAGCACGGTGCACAGCGAGGGCTCGCAGTTCTCGCCGATGCGCTCGACGATTGACCGCACCGCTGCCGGCAGTGGCGCGGGCTGGGGCTGCAGTGCCGCATCCAGCACAAACCAGGCCGCATGCTCGCCGGTGGTACTGACCATCAGCAGGCGCTGGCCGGGCCAGGCTTGGGCGGCGTCCCAGGGCTCAAGAATGGACAGCGGGTCGCTGATATCGGTGCCGCCCCAGCCGGTGCCGGGGTTGGCCACCTGAAAGTAGCGGCCGGGCGTGCTTTTGCGGCCGCGGATCTGCAGGCCGGAGGGCTTGAGCCCCAAGCAACGGCCGGCCTGGTGCTCGGTCAACACGCCGGTGATGTGGTCGTCCACCACCACCACCTCGTCAGCCAGGCCAACAAACTGCTGGGCAAAGATGCCGATGGTGGCCGAGCCGCAGCCCACCCGCATGCGGGATTCGGGCACGCCATCGACCACCGGCGCCTGGCCGGCCTGCACCCGCAGCTGGGCGCCGCCGGCAATGGACAAATCCACCGCCTGCTTGTTGCCCAGGTCCATCATCATCTGCACCGTGATGCGGCCCTCTTTCTTGCTGCCGCCGGTGATGTGGTGCACGCCGCCCAGGCTGAGCATCTGCGAGCCGTACTCGGCGGTGGTCACATGGCCCACCACCTCGCCCTGGCAGACCACGGCGGCCAGCTCGGGGCCCAGCCAGCGGTCGGTGTCGATCTTCACCCGCAGGCTGCAATAGCTGAAGATGCCCTCGGTGACCACGGTGACCATGTCCACGCCATCCGCCACGCTGGCCACGATGAAGGGCGCGGGCTTGTAGTCGGGGTAGGTGGTGGACGCGCCGACGGCGGTGATGAACAGCGCCGGGTCTGCGTCAACCGCGGCATCGCCTTGCGCCGCAGCGCCCACCGGCAAAAAGGGCACCAGCTCGCCCAGCTCACCGGCCTGCAGGCGTTGCTGCACCAGCAGCAGTGGATCCACCCGCACCAGTTGCCCGCCCTGGTTGGCATAGCGGTCACAGGCGCCGGCCTTGCCATCGCTGATCTGGCACAGCACTGGGCAGGCATTGCACTCGATCTTGTGCGCGGCCATGCGCGCGTTGCGCGGCGCGGGGCCCCAGGCCGGCTGGCCGGGCCGGCCGGCCGCCTCAGCCAGCCCGTCGGTCAGGTTGTGGCCGTGCTCAGACACGCCGGCCACCGGCTTGACCCAGCGCAAGACCCCGCACCCCGGGAGAACCCTTGCCATCGGGCACAATCACAGTCACTGCGGTGGGCCTGGGTTTCATGTAGTGTCTGCTGAATCAACAATGTAGCCGATGCTACATTCACGGTGCAGGCTGCGCAAGGGTGCGGGGCCTGGCAGCAGCCCTGTCGAACCAGCCCAAGCGCCGCCATCATGAGTGCCTTCAACGAAGAAAAAGTCCTCTCCGTCCACCACTGGACCGACCGGCTGTTCTCCTTCACCACCAGCCGCGGCCCCACGCTGCGCTTCCAGAACGGCCACTTCACGATGATCGGGCTGCGCGTCAACGGCAAGCCCTTGTTGCGCGCCTACAGCGTGGTCAGCGCCAACTATGAGGAGCATCTGGAGTTCCTCAGCATCAAGGTGCCTGAGGGCCCGCTGACCAGCCGGCTGCAGCACATCCAGGTGGGCGACAGCGTGATCGTCGGCAACAAGCCCACCGGCACCCTGTTGATCGACTACCTGCTGCCGGCTCGCCGTCTTTATCTGATGGGCAGCGGCACCGGCCTGGCGCCCTTCATCAGCATCATCCGCGACCCCGCCACCTATGAGCGCTTCGAGCAGGTGGTGCTGGTGCATGGGGTTCGCGAGGTGGCCGAACTGGCCTACCACGACCACATCACACAAGAGCTGCCCAAGCACGAGTTCCTGGGCGAGATGGTCAGCGCTCAGCTGCGCTACTACCCCACCGTCACCCGCGAGGCCTTCCGCCACACCGGCCGCATCACCGACCTGCTGGATTCGGGCAAGTTGTTCAGCGACCTGGGTCTGCCCGCCATCAACCCCATCGACGACCGGGTGATGCTCTGCGGCAGCCCCGGCCTGCTCAAGGACATGAAGGCCCTGCTGGAGCTGCGGGGCTTCAAAGAGGGCAACACCTCCAAGCCCGGCGATTTTGTGATCGAGCGTGCCTTCGTCGAGCAGTAAGCGGCCCGCGCTGGCGGCGCAGCGGCCGGCCGCAGGCAACAAGGCGGCGCCCAAGCGCACCGCCGCCGCCAAGCCGGGCGTGCGTGCGATGGCTGCCAAGACCACCCGCGAGGCCATCCTGCGCGCGGCCACCAAGGTCTTCGCAAAGCACGGTTTTGCGGGCGGACGCATCGAGCAGATCTCGACTGCGGCCAAATCCCACGACCGCATGATTTACTACTACTTTGGCAGCAAAGAGGCGCTGTTCATCGCGGTGATCGAGCACAGCTACCGCCGCTTCAATGACGCCGAGCAAGCCCTGGCGCTGGATGTGCGCCAGCCGCGCCAGGCCCTGAGCGAGGTGATCGGCTTTGTCTGGCGCTACTACCAGGATCACCCCGAGTTCATCGCCCTGCTCAACACCGAGAACCTGCTGCGCGGCAAGCATGTCGCCAAGAGCCTGCAGGTGCGCGAGTACTCGTCACCGGTGATCGCCATCACCGACCGCGTGCTGCAAAGCGGCGCCGCGCTGGGCCTGTTCCGCCCCGGGCTGAGCGCCCGCGACATCTACCTGATGATCGCGGCCATGGCCTACTTCTACCTCAGCAACCGCTACACCCTGTCATCGTTTCTGGGCGAGAACCTGGACGCGCCCGAGGCCCTGGCGCACTGGGAGGCCTTTGTCATCGACGCGGTGCAGCGCACCGTGGCCTTGCATCCAACCCCGGGGGCCTGAGCACAGCCAGCCCGGCAAACCCTGAAGCTGGCGGGCTTGCCGCACTGCAGAATGCGCCGCATGCCCCACCCCTTCGGCCCTTACCGCCAGCCGCTGCACTTTGACGCGGTGCGCTGGGCCGGCTTGCCGCGCTGCTTCATCGATTGCATGGCACCCGCCTATCCCACCATCGCGCCGATGCGCCAGCGGGTGCGCCAGATGGCGGGCTTCGAGATCATTGAGATGGCCACCGGGCATTGCCCGGTGGTCAGTGCGCCTGGCGCTTTGGTTGAACACTTGCTGGCACCGGCCGGCCGCTGAATTGACAGCACCAGAGCCAGGCCGGCAACCCTGTCAAGGCTGGAGACAACATCGATGGCAGACCTGGCAAGCACCGGCAAGTCCGGCAAGGTGGTGATCCGCAACATCGGCCTGCTGCTGTCGGGGGACATTGACCAGCCGATCCTCGACGCCGACACCGTGGTGGTGGTGGACGGCGTCATCACCCAGGTGGGCACCGAGAAAGACTGCGACACGGCACAGCCCACCACGCTGATCGACGCCCGCGGCACCTGCCTGGCACCCGGCCTGATCGACAGCCATGTGCACCCGGTGTTTGGCGACTGGACGCCGCGCCAGAACCAGATCGGCTGGATCGACAGCTGCCTGCACGGCGGTGTGACCACCATGATCTCGGCCGGCGAGGTGCACCTGCCCGGCCGGCCCAGGGACATCGTCGGCCTCAAAGCCCTGGCGATCACCGCCCAGCGCGCCTTCGAGAACTTCCGCCCGGGCGGCGTCAAGGTGCTGGCCGGCGCGCCGGTGATCGAAAAAGGCATGGTCGAGAGCGACTTTGCCGAGCTGGCGGCGGCCGGCGTCACACTGCTGGGCGAGGTCGGCCTGGGCTCGGTCAAGGCCGGCGTCGAGGCCCGCCAGATGGTGGCCTGGGCCCGAAAATACGGCATCCAGAGCACCATCCACACCGGCGGGCCCAGCATCCCCGGCTCGGGCCTGATCGACAAGGACGTGGTGCTGGAGGCTGACGCCGACGTCATCGGCCACATCAACGGCGGCCACACCAGCCTGCCCGAGCGCGATGTGTGTGAGCTGTGCGAAAAAAGCCCGCGCGCCATCGAGATCGTGCACAACGGCAATGAGCGGGTGGCGATTGCTGCCGCCCAGGCCGCGATGCAATTGAAATGCCCGCACCGGGTGATCCTGGGCACCGATGGCCCGGCCGGCTCGGGCGTGCAGCCGCTGGGCATCCTGCGCCTGATCGCCTTGCTGTCCGCGCTGGGCGGCATCCCGGCCGAGTTGGCGTTCTGCTTTGCCACCGGCAACACCGCGCGCCAGCGCCGGCTGAACTGCGGCCTGATCGAGCCCGGCCGCGACGCCGACTTCGTCTTCATGGACCGCGCCCAGCACAGCGCCGGCCGCAACCTGCTCGACAGCGTGCAACTGGGCGATATCCCGGGCGTGGGCATGGTGATGATCGACGGCATCGTGCGCTGCGGGCGCAGCCGCAACACGCCGCCGGCGGGCGAGGTGCCGGTGGTGGTGGGGGGGCATTGAGGCGACCTGCCCCCAGCCCGTTGCCACTGCTCAGTCCAGCGTGATGCTGGCCACGTGCGCCACGCTGTGGCCCTGGGTGTTGTCGGCATCCGCGCCGATGGCCACGCCCACCAGCGGCGGCACCGTGTCGGTCTCGTCACCGAACAAACGCTTGAAATCCGCCCAGACATCGCGCTGCTCATTCACCCAGCCGTGCAGCGGGGTCTCGGGCCCGCGCAGCACGATGAAGCGGATGCGGCGGGTGAAGGCGTTGTCCAGCACCGTGCCGGGCACCAGGTTGGCATCCCAGACATAGCAGATGGTGGCCCCCGGCAGGCTGTCGCCCGCGCGCATGCGGGCCACGCGCAGCAACTGGCGCTCGACAAAGGGCACCGCCGAGGTGGGCAGGTCGAAGAACGCACACACCTTGATGGGGC
>JANLZT010000374.1:0-2333 GCA_031366465.1 Betaproteobacteria bacterium
AGCCTTTCTCGTCTCGACCGGCATCGTCGCCCTGGGTGAAATGGGCGACAAGACGCAGTTGCTGGCCCTGCTGCTGGCGGCGCGCTTCCGCAAGCCACTGCCCATCGTGCTGGGCATCCTGGTGGCCACACTGGCCAACCATGCTGCGGCCGGCTGGCTGGGCGGCTGGGTGGCCGGGCTGATGGGGCCGCAACTGCTGCGCTGGGTGATTGGCGGGTCCTTCCTGGCGATGGCCGCCTGGATGCTGATCCCCGACCGCCTGGATGATGACGAGGCGGCCGGCGGCGGCCAGCGCTTTGGCGTGTTCGGCACCACCGTGCTGGCCTTCTTCCTGGCCGAGATGGGCGACAAGACACAGATCGCCACGGTCGCGCTGGCCGCACGCTACCCCGACCTGCTGGCGGTGGTGGCCGGCACCACGCTGGGCATGATGCTGGCCAATGTGCCGGCGGTGCTGCTGGGCGACCGCATCGCCAAGAAGCGCTCGATGACCCTGGTGCACGGCATCGCTGCGGCGATCTTTGCGGTGCTGGGGCTGCTGACGCTGCTGGGGATCGACCGCTTGCTGTGAGCGCCGCAACGCCGGCCGGCCGGCCGGGCGGGCCGCATCGCCATCTTGACGAGATCTTGATGCCCATGGGCCGTATCCCTACACCGGCTTGATGCCCGCCACCCTAAGCTGCCGCTCAGGAATTGGACATCGGGAGATGGCATGGATTTCGTCTATCTGCTGGGGATTGCCGTCATGGGGGCAGCCCTGTTGGCGATGGTGGCGGCTTGCGACAAGCTGGGGGTAGCCCCATGAACTGGCTCTATTGGCTGGCGGGCTCAGCCTCGCTCGGCTTGCTGGTCTACCTGGTCTATGCCTTGCTGCGGGCGGAGGAGTTTTGATGACCGCCCAGGCAGGGATGCTGCTGCTGGCCTACCTCGGCGTGCTGGGCTTGCTGGCCTGGCCGTTGGGCCGCTGGCTGGCCGCCGTGGCCGACGGCCGCCTGCCGCGCTGGATGGCACCGTTCATGGCCGCTGAGCGTGGCCTGTACCGGCTGGCCGGGGTCGATGCGCAGGCCGGCATGGGCTGGCGCCAATACGCTGTTGCGCTGCTGGTCTTCAACTTGCTCGGCGTGCTGGCGCTGTATGCGCTGCAGCGGCTGCAGGCGGTGCTGCCGCTGAACCCGGCTGGCATGGCCGCCGTCAGCGCCGACTCGGCCTTCAACACCGCCATCAGCTTCGTTACCAACACCGACTGGCAGGGCTACAGCGGTGAGGCGACGATGAGCCACCTGACCCAGATGCTGGGGCTGGCGGTGCAGAACTTTCTCTCCGCCGCCACCGGCATCGTGGTGGTCTTCGCGTTGATCCGCGGCTTTGTCGCCCGGTCCTCAGGTGCCATCGGCAACTTCTGGGTCGACATCACGCGGGTCACGGCCTATGTGCTGCTGCCGCTGTCGGGAGTGTTCGCGGTCTTCCTGGTCAGCCAGGGCGTGATCCAGAACTTCTCGGCCGCCCAGCAGGTCACCACGCTGGAGGTCACGGCCTACCAGCAGCCCGCCAATGGCGCCGACGGCCAGGCGCTGAAGGACGCGGCGGGCAACCCGGTACTGCAGGACATCAAGACCGACCAGCAGACTCTGGCGATGGGCCCGGTGGCGTCGCAGGAGGCGATCAAGATGCTGGGCACCAATGGCGGCGGCTTCTTCAACGCCAACTCGGCCCACCCCTTCGAGAACCCGACGCCGCTGACCAACTTCTTGCAGATGCTGGCGATCTTTTTGATCCCGGCGGCGCTGGTGCTGATGTTCGGCCGCATGGTCGGCGACCCGCGCCAGGGCTGGGCCTTGCTGGCGGCGATGACGGTGCTGTTCGTCGCCGCCGTGGTGGCGGTGATTCCGGCCGAACAAGCCGGCAACACGCAGATCGCGGCGCTCGGCGTCGACCAGCTGCAGAGCGCGACGCAGGCCGGTGGCAATACCGAAGGCAAGGAAGTGCGCTTCGGCATCACGGCCTCGGCGCTGTTCGCCGCCATCACCACTGCCGCCTCGTGCGGCGCGGTCAACGCCATGCACGATTCGTTCACGCCGCTGGGCGGCATGGTGCCGCTGGTGCTGATGCAGCTCGGCGAGGTGGTCTTCGGCGGCGTCGGCACCGGTCTCTACGGCATGCTGATCTTCGCGATCCTGGCGGTGTTCATCGCCGGGCTGATGATCGGCCGCACGCCCGAGTACCTGGGCAAGAAGATCGACACACAGAAAATGAAGATGGCGTCGATTGCCATTTTGGTCACGCCGCTTCTGGTGCTGGTGGGGGCTGCAATTGCATTGCTCACTGAGCCCGGC
>JANLZT010000717.1:0-3847 GCA_031366465.1 Betaproteobacteria bacterium
GCGTTTTCTGCAGCGCTTGCAAGTGCTGTTGCCCGCCGGCTGCGAAGCTGGGTTGCCCACCGAGGCCGAGTGGGAGTACGCCGCCCGTGGGGGCGCCAGCACGGCTTACGCCTGGGGCGACAGCCCCGACTTCGAGAAGGCGAACATGGCTCAAAAGGTCGGCCGCACTACTCCCGTCAAACAGTACCCGGCCAACCCGTGGGGCCTGCACGACATGCATGGCAATGTCTGGGAATGGTGTGCCGACGCACCCCGTACTTACAGGGATCGGCCGGAGGTCGATCCCTCGGGGGGCGCCGGAGGCGACGCCCGCGTGCTGCGCGGCGGCTCGTGGCTCTACCGGGCGGGCTGCGCCCGCTCGGCCTTCCGCAGCCGCCTCCACCGTGGCTACGTCTGGAGCAGCACTGGCTTCCGTTTTGCCCTGAGGTCCCCCAGCCCCGGAGGGCCAGCGCCTGGCCTGCCTGGAGGGCAGGCCCCCGGGGCTGGCCGGAGGCCGGCCCCGGCGGCTGCCGGAGGCAGCCCACGCCCGGCGCAGCCGGGCGGTTTGTGGCAGCGTTTGAAGTCCGCCAGCAAGAAGCGCCCATGACCCTGCATTGCTTTGCCGTGCCGGCGCTGAACCCCGAGCCCGCCTTGTCGGCGTTGAATGCCTTCTGCGCGCCCCCTCCCGCCCGGCACCGGCACCCGCCGATGCCGGCAAACCGCAAGGGCCCCGGGGTGCTGGTAGGTGGCTGGGCAGAGGCCCGGCGCCGAACGCTCCCCGGGTGTTCCGTGGCGCTGGCCCGCTGGGGGCAGCGCTGATGTGGGCCGCCGCCGAGCTGGCAAGGGCCCCGGTGGGCGACTTCCCGCCGGCCTGGGCCAGTGCCTGGGGCGATGACCCATTCGGCCTGTGGGCCGACCTGACCGTGGCGGGCATCAGCCAGCGCCTGCGCTGGATCGAGCCGGGCCACTTCACCATGGGCTCATCCGCCGAAGAGCGGCGGCGCATTGACGACAAAGACATCCGCAAGTGGGCCGACCAGAACGAAGCACCCCAGCACACAGTGACGATCAGCCGTGGTTTCTGGCTGGCCGATACGCCCTGCACCCAGGCCCTGTGGCTGGCGGTGGTGGGGGGCAAGAACCCGAGTGGTTTCCAGACCGGGGATGACGCCGCGCAGCGGCCGGTGGAACAGGTGGACTGGGACGCTGCAGTGAGCTTTCAGGCGGCGCTGCGGGCACAGTTGCCCGAGGCCGATCCGCAGCTACCCACCGATGCCGAGTGGGAATACGCCTGCCGGGCCGGCACGCTGACGGCCTATTCCTGGGGCGACGCTGCCGACCCGGGCCGGGCCAACCTGGCTGGCGCCGAGGAGCAGACCAGCCCCGTCAAGCGCTACCCGCCCAACCCCTGGGGCCTCTACGACATGCACGGCAATGTGTGGGAATGGTGCGCGGATGCTGGACGCGGCTTTGTGGATAGACCGGAGGTCGATCCTTCGGGTGGCACCGAAGGTTACGCCCGCGTGCTGCGCGGCGGCTCGTGGCGCGACCCGGCGGGCAGCGCCCGCTCGGCCTTCCGCTACCGCTACCTCCGTGGCCGCGGCTGGGACTACGCTGGCTTCCGTTTTGCCCTGAGGTCCCCCAGCCCAGCCGGCGGAGCCGGGGGCCGGTAGGCCCGGGGTGGTTCGGGTTTGGCCGGTGGGCCGGATGGCCCGCCGGCCCGGCCCGGTCGCCGGAGGCGGCTGGGCCGCCGCACGCCAGCGGCGTGCGGCCCTGGCATCGTCCGCGCGCCGGCCTGCTTACTCAAATTGACGCGGCGCATCCATTCGCTCATGAAGGATGCGTACCACCGCGATGCCATCGTCTGTGCGCTTGAAGAACACGATGTGCCGCTCAACGCGACGACGTCGGTAGCCCTGCCGAATGTGATCGCAAGCCGTGGACCCGGCACCTGCGGGGTCAGCCGCCAGATCCTGAAACACCGCTACCAACGCATCGGTGTAGCGCTCAGCCTGGGCCTGGCCCCACTGGCGCGCCGTGTAGTCCCAGATGCCTTCAAGGTCGCGCTCGGCAGCCGGCGTGAGGCGATATTCAGGCACGGCCTGCCGTCATTCGCTGCTTGAACGCCGCGATGTCAAACGCCTTGGCCTCACCACTGTTCTCGCCCGCAATGAGTGCATCGCGCAGCGCTTCGATCTGCGCCGTCCGCTGCTGCTCTCGCCGGATCAGGTCGCGGATGGCCTCGCTGTCGTTGGTGTAATGGCCGGCCGCAATCTGCGCGGTGATCCACGCATCTTGCTGCTCGGTCAGGGTGATGGTCTTGCGCACGGTCGCCATAGAATTGCACCATTTATCATACTAATGGTGCAATTTAACATTCGCAGATCGCCAAGGCAAGGCGCCAGCAGGCGCTGGTTTGGCGTCAACCGGCCAGCCCCAAGCGCGACGCCGGCATCCCCACCACCCCCGGCAAATCCACCATCACCGCCTGCCCCGGCTTGCTGCAGCCGGCATCGCAGCACTGCCCCGGTTGCCGGCTGCGGGTGATGGCCCGCGCCGGGTCATGCGCCACGCCGCGGTCCAGCAGCTTTTCCACCAGCTCCACCTTGTTGCCCACCGGATAGTTGCGCCAGATCTCCTGCTTCATCGCGGCGGGTGACCCACCGCCGTGCAGGCTGATCAGGCTGTACCAGCCGCCCTGGTAGCCGGCGGTCAAATCCTCGATGAAGCGGGCCACCTCGATGCGCTGGGCATAGGGCACATCGGGGTTGGCGCGTAGAACCTCTGACAAGCGCGCGGCGGTCTCGGGGTTGTGGTCTTCATCGGGCCCGGGCAGGGTGACGATCAGGCCGCCGCTCACGGTGTGGGCGATGCGGTGCATGTCGTAGATCTTGGTCGCCAGCAGCAGCTTGCCGATGTTGGCAAACACCGGGTCGGGCATCAGGATGCCGCTGTTGCCGTCGGGCTTGGCGTAGACGCTGGCGGCCACGCCGCAGGCATAAAAGCTCTCGACGATGGTGATCAGCTCCACCATCTGCTCGCGCAAATGGCTCTCGGCACCGGGGTCAAAGCCGTTGGCCTCGCACATCAGCGCGCTGGCGCCGATCAGCAAATCGCCAAAGCCGGCGCGCGCGGCGATGCAGGTGTGGCGGTGGTGGGTGGCATAGCTGTAGGTCAGGTGGCCGCTGTGCTCCCAGTCGCCGGCGTAGAACACGCTGGCCATCGGCACAAACACCTTGTCGAACAGGCACACCGCGGTGCTCTGGCCGTATTGGCGGCTGAACAGCGCGTCGCCATGCTCCAGCTTCTCGCCCGGCCGGCCGGCGGGGCGGGCGATGACGGTCAGGCCGGGGGCGTCGATGGGCACCGCGCAGCACACTGCAAAGTCGGCGTCAGCTTGGCCCATGTTGCGGCTGGGCATCACCAGCAGCTCGTGCACATAGGGTGCGGCAGTGACGATGGCCTTGGCGCCCGAGATGACGATGCCGTGCACGCCGCCCTGCACCGCGTGGCGGTCGACGATGTGCAGATAGCTGTCGCGCATGGCTTGCTGGTGCGGGCGCAGGCTGCGGTCGCCCTTGGCATCGGTCATGGCGATGCCCAGGGTCAGGTCCTCCTTCTGCACCCGGTGCAGGTAGTCGAGCCAGCGGCCGGTGGCCTCACCCTGGCCCTGTGGGCGGCCGTGGGCATCGTCGATGCGGGCCGATACCTGGCCGATGGCGTTCATCGCGTCCTGGGTCAGGTAGCGCTGGGCGCAGCCGGTCTCCTGGCAGACCAGGCGCACCGCCTCCAGCTTGTTGAGCAGGTCGCCCGCGCTGGTGTTGATGTGGGTCAGCCGGTTCACGCGCTGGCCCGTGGTGTGCTGCAC
>JANLZT010000730.1:0-5730 GCA_031366465.1 Betaproteobacteria bacterium
CAAAGGCCTTGTTGCACCACTTGGCCAGGTTCTGGCCGCCGGGGCGGGCGGCCTCGCAACCGCGCAGGAAGAAGAAGTTGTCCGGGTCGCCGTTGTCGCCGGTCCAGCCCAGCATGCCGGTGATGTGCTCCCCCTGCTGCAGGCGCTTGCGGTACTCGCCCCACTCGTAAGTCACCAGCTTGGCATTCACGCCAATCTTGGCCAGGTCGGCCTGCATCATCTCGGCGATGCGCTTGGCGTTGGGGTTGTAGGGGCGCTGCACCGGCATGTACCAGAGGTCGATCTCCAGCGGCGTTTTCACGCCCGCCGCTGCCAACGCGGCCTTGGCCTTGGCAGTGTCGAAGGGGTATTCCTTGACCCCGTCGTTGTAGCTCCACAGCGTGGGCGGGATCAGGTTCTTGGCGGCGGTGCCGGCACCCAGGTAGACGTCCTTGATGATGGCGGCCTTGTCGATGGCCATGCTCAGGGCTTGCCGCACTTCCTTCTTGTCAAACGGTGGCTTTTGGGTGTTGAAGGCCCAGTAGGCGATGTTCAGGCCGGGCTGGTTGATGACCTTCAGCGCGGCGTCCTTCTGCATCTCGGGCAGGTCGGCCGGGCGCGGCGCGATCACAAAGTGGCATTCACCGGCTTTCAACTTGCTGAAGCGCGCGGTCGGGTCGGGCGTGATGGCATAGACCAGGTCATCGACCAGCGCCCGCTCGCCCCAGTAGGCCGGGTTGGCCTTGTAGCGGATCACCGCGTCCTTCTGGTAGACCACGAACGAGAACGGCCCGGTGCCCACCGGCTGCTGGTCGAACTGCTCTTTCTTGTTGGCCTTGGCCAGCATCTCGGCATATTCGGCCGAGTGGATGCTGGCGAAGTCCATCGCCAGATTGGCCAGCATCGTGACATTGGGTTTTTTCAGGGTGATCTTGACGGTGAGCGGGTCGAGTTTTTCGACCGCCAGCACATCGTCGTTCAGGCCCATGTCGGCAAAGTAGTCGTACTTGCCGCCCGAGACCTTGGCATAGGGGTGGTCGGCCTTCCACTGGCGCTCCAGCGAGAACAGCACGTCGTCGGCGTTGAAGTCGCGCGTGGGCCGGAAGCCATTCACGCCACTGTGGAACTTCACGCCCTTGCGCAGCTTGAAGGTGAAGACCTTGCCGTCGGGCGAGACCGTCCAGCTTTCGGCCAGGCCGGGCTCGACCTGGGTCGAGCCGCGGGCGAACTGGGTGAGCTTGTCAAAGACCGGCCGCGCCGCGTCAAAACTGGTGCCGGTGGTGTTGAGCGCGGGGGTGAAATTCTCGGGCGAGCCCTCCGAGCAATAGACCAGGGTCTTGGCCTGCAGGGCGGGGGCCGCCAGCAAGGCCGCAGCCGATGCAAGGGATAGCGCAAGAGTTGGGAGCAAACGGGTGGATGACATGGCAAGCCTCCTTGTGGTGCGCCGATGCTAAGCGCCCTGCGCACTGGCAAGGATCGCGCCAACTCAGGGCTTTCCTGGGGCCGGTCTGCGACAATTGAGGCCTGCGCCGGCTTCGTGCCCCCGAAGCCGGCGCTTGTCATTCCACGGGGCCATGTCGAGGACAACCATGTCAAAAAACCTCAGGCGCGCCCGCCGGGCCGCGTTTGTTGTTGCCGTTGCAGTAACGGCGGCCGCAGCGTTTTTCAGCCCGCTGGCCGCCCAGGCCGCGCCGCTGCAAGCTTGCTTCGTCTATGTCAGCCCGGTCGGCCAGGCCGGTTGGACGTATCAGCACGAGCTGGGCCGCCAGGCCCTGGCCCGCAACCTGGGCGATGCGGTGCAGACCCGCTTTGTCGAGGCGGTGGCCGAGGGCGCCGACAGCGAGCGCGTGATGCGCGACCTGGTGGCCCAGGGCTGCGGGCTGATTTTTGCCACCAGCTTTGGCTACCTTGAGCCGGCGCTGCGGGTGGCGGCCGACCACCCGGCGGTCAAGTTCGAGCATGCCGGCGGCTACAAGACCGCCGCCAACGTCAACACCTACAACGCCCGCTACTACGAGGCCCGTTGGCTGGCCGGCTGGCTGGCCGGGATGCAGAGCAAGACCGGGGTGGCGGGCTATGTGGCGGGTTTCCCGGTGCCCGAGGTGGTGCAGGGCATCAATGCCTTCACGCTGGGCATGCGCTCGGCCAACCCCCAGGCCTCAGTCCGCCTGGTGTGGTTGAACGCCTGGTTCGACCCGGCGCGCGAGCGCGAGGCCGCACTCACCCTGATCAACCAGGGCGCCGATGTGTTGACCAACCACAGCGGCTCACCCGCCGTGGCCCAGGTGGCCGAGGAAAAAGGCGTGTTGCTGCTGGCCTACCAGAGCGACATGGGCCGTTTTGCGCCCAAGTCCCAACTGGCGGCCATCACCCACCACTGGGGCGGCTACTACACCCAAGTGGCGCAGGCGGTGATCGCTGGCACCTGGACGGCCAGGCCGGTCTGGGGCGGCATGAAGGACGGGCTGGTGCAGTTGTCGGCCGTCAACCCGGCCTTGCCGGCTGCTGTCAAGGCTGGCCTGGCGCAGCGCCAGCAGGCGGTGATCGACGGCCGCTTGAAGCCCTTTGCCGCGCCGCTGCTGGACAACACCGGCCGCAGCCGGCTGGCGCAAGGTGCGCTGGACGATGGCCAGATCGCGAGCATGGACTGGCTGGTGCAGGGGGTCATCGGCAGCTTGCCCACAGCCGTGCGCTGATCTCGGTTGCTCAGGCGGGCGCCGCCACCGTGCTCAAGGCCTGCAGCAAGCCTAGCGCGCCGGCCCCAAAGGCATAGGCATCCATGCCCAGGCAGCCGTAGGTCAGGCTGTCGTGCAGGCGCAGCCCGGCCCCGGGCCCGCCTGCCCCGGCGGCCACAAAGAAGGGCAGCAGGTGCTCGTCGGTCGGGTGCATCAGCGTGGCATGTGGGGCCTGGCGCCGGTAGTCCAGCAGCGCAGCGCTGTCGGCCGCGGCGCTGCGGCTGGCAAACCAGGTTCGGAAGGCCGCGCTCTGGGCCATCTCGGGGGCGCCCACCGGCGGCATGCCGCCCGCGCCAAACACCAGCCGCAGGTTGTGGGTGATGCTGCCGGTGCCCATCACCAGCACGCCCTCGTCGGCCAACGGCGCCAGGGCCTGGCCCAGCGCGTACAGCCGGGCCGGTGACCAATCTGGCGGGAAGGCCAGCGGCAGCACCGGCACATCGGCGCCCGGCCAGGCATAGCGCAGCGGCACCCAGATGCCATGGTCCAGGCCACCCTCGGGCGACACCTGCGCCGGCAGGCCGGCCGCTTGCAGCAGGCCGGCCACCCGCGTTGCCAGGCTGGGCGCGCCGGGGGCGTCGTAGCGCAGCCGGTACAGGGCTTCGGGGAAGCCTGAGAAATCATGCACCGCGCTGTGCTGGGCGGCGGCCATCAGCAGCGGTTCGCGCGCCAGTGAATGCGCCGAGATCGCCAGGATGGCGCGCGGGCGCTGGGCCGCCGCCTGCAGGGCCGGGCCCAGGGCTTGCCAGAAGACACCTGCCGGGCCGGCCTCGACCGAGGTCATCGGCGAACCGTGCGACAGGAAGATCGGGGGGAGGTGGGGGTTCATGCCGCCATTACAGCCCCGCGCGGGCCGCGCCGGGTTCGAAGCCACTGCATGCTGCCTTCATAAATCCGGGGGCTTGTGGCGGGCCGCCGCCACCCGGGGCAGGGGCCGCCTGGCGGGTGTACCGTGCCGGCCATGAGCACCTATGCATTGCCGGTTTCGATGCTGCGCCTGGCCTGGCGCCAGGGCTGGCGTGACTTTCGCGCCGGTGAGTTGCGCCTGCTGATGGTGGCGGTGGTGCTGGCGGTGGCGGCCTTGAGCGCGGTGGGATTCTTTGCGGTGCGGCTGGAGGCCGCGCTGGCCCGCGATGCCGGCCAGATGCTGGGTGGCGACGTGGTGGTGGCCAGTGACCAGCCGGCGCCTGCCCCCTTTGCCGAGCGCGCGCGCGCACTGGGCCTGCTTCAGGTGGCCACGGCCAGTTTCCCCAGCATGGCGCGCGCGCCCGACGACAAGGGCGGTGCGGCGCGGCTGGTCTCGCTCAAGGCAGTGGGCGCGGGCTACCCGCTGCGCGGCCGCATGCGGGTGCAAGACCGCCCCGGCGGGCCCGAGCAGGCGCTGGCCAGCGGCCCGCCACGCGGCAGCGTGTGGGTCGAGCAAGCGGTGCTGGACGCCCTGCAACTGCTGCCGGGGGATGCGCTGCTGCTGGGCGATGCGCGCCTGCCCATCGCCAAGCTGATCACCCAGGAGCCCGACCGTGGCGCCGGCTTCATGAACTTCGCACCCCGGGTGATGCTGCATGCCGACGACCTGGCCGCCACCGGCCTGGTGCAGCCGGCCAGCCGCATCACCTACCGGCTGCTGGTGGCCGCGCCGTCCGATGGCGTGGCCGCTGGCGATGCCGGCGTGCGCGAGTTCCAGCGCTGGGCCACCGAGCAGGTGACGGCCACCAAGCTGCGCGGCCTGCGGGTGGAAAGCCTGGAATCCGGCCGCCCCGAGATGCGCCAGACCCTGGACCGGGCGCAGCGCTTCCTCAACCTGGTGGCGCTGCTGGCGGCGCTGCTGGCGGCCGTCGCGGTGGCCATCGCGGCGCGCGACTTCGCCCAGCGCCATCTGGACGACTGCGCCATGCTGCGGGTGCTGGGCACGCCGCAGCGGGCGATGGCCGGGGCCTACGCGCTGGAGTTCGGCGCGGTCGGGCAGTTGGCCAGTGCCGGTGGCGTGGCGCTGGGCTATGCGGTGCACTTTGTCTTCGTCAGCCTGCTGGCCGGGCTGCTGGATGCGCAACTGCCGCCGGCCACGCTGGCGCCGGCCGCCCTGGGCCTGGGCGTGGGCATGACGCTGTTGGTGGCGTTCGGCCTGCCGCCGGTACTGCAACTGGCCAGCGTGCCGCCGCTGCGGGTGATCCGCCGCGATGTGGGCACGCCGCGCGCGGCCTCGGCCGGGGTGCTGATCGCCGGCAGCCTGGGCTTTGCCGGCTTGTTGGTGGCGGCCTCGTCCGATCTCAAGATGGGCCTGCTGGCGGTGGGTGGTTTTGCCGCAGCCATCGGCGTGTTTGCGCTGCTGGCCTGGGGCACGGTGCTGGTGCTGCGGCGGGCGGTGCCCTCGGTGGGCGAGCCGCGCTGGTGGACGCTGGGCGCCCGTTTGCCGCGCTGGCTGGTGCTGGCCACCCGCCAATTGAGCGCCCGGCCGGCGCTGGTGGTGCTGCAGGTCTCGGCGTTGAGCGTGGGCCTGCTGGCGCTGGTGCTGCTGGTGCTGCTGCGCACCGACCTGGTCAATGCCTGGCGCGCCGCCACCCCGGCCGATGCACCCAACCGCTTTGTCATCAACCTGCAGCCCGAGCAGGGTGATGCCTTCCAGGCCGCACTCAAGACCGCTGGCGTGCTGCGCTATGACTGGTACCCGATGATCCGCGGCCGCTTGCTGGCCATCAACGGCAAAGAGGTGGGCCCCGGGCTGTACAGCGACGAGCGGGCCCAACGCCTTGTGGAGCGCGAGTTCAACTTGAGCCATGCCGCCCAGATGCCCGGCCACAACACGCTGGCCGCCGGCCAGTGGACGCCCGACCAGGCCGACGGCCTGAGCGTTGAAGTGGGCCTGGCCCAGACCCTGGGCCTCAAGCTGGGCGACCGCCTGCGTTTCGATATCGCTGGCCAGCCGCGCGAGGGCCGCATCAGCAGCTTGCGCAAGGTCGATTGGGGCTCGCTGCGGGTCAACTTCTTCGTGATGTTCCCGCTGGCCCGGATGGACGAT
>JANLZT010000738.1:0-2266 GCA_031366465.1 Betaproteobacteria bacterium
CTGGGCCGCAATGGCTGGCTGACGGTGGACGCGGTGCCCGAGATCATCTTCGACACCCCGGTCGAACAACGTTACGACCGGGCCGTCTCGCTGCTGGGCTTCGACCCCCGAATGCTCAGCGCCGAGGCCGGCCACGGCTAAGTGGGCCCCCAAGATGCCTGTCGGCATCGCCCCCCCGGGGGGGAGCCAGCCGCCTTGGGGCGGCCCGGCGGCGGCTGGTTTGGCCCCCAAGCCCCCCCGCACGCTGTCCTTTCTGGCCTTCGACTACGGCCAAAAGCGCACCGGCGTGGCCACCGGCAACACCTTGCTGGGTCGGGCCAGCCCGCTGACCACCATTGCGGCCGAGGGCCAGGCCCGCTTCGAGCCCATCGGCCGGTTGCTGCGCGAGTGGCAGCCCGATGCGCTGGTGATTGGCGTGCCGCTGCACCCCGACGGCGCGCCACATGACAATACCCGTCGGGCGCAGCGCTTTGGCCGCCAGTTGGCCGGCCGCTTCCACCTGCCGGTGCACGAGGTGGACGAGCGCTACAGCACCACCCAGGCGCGGGCCGAACTTGCCGATCACCGCCAGCGCGGCGGCGATGTGGACGCCGCCTCGGCCGCCGTGATCCTCGACCAATACCTGCGCACCCTGGGCCTACCACCATGAGCAGCCTGACCCTCGACGCCGAGGCGCTTTACACCGATCTGCGGGCCGGCGTGCAAGGCCTGTGGCGGCCCGGCATGGCACTGATGGGCATCTGGTCGGGCGGCGCCTGGCTGGCCGAGCGTCTTGCCGCTGATCTTGCCGCCGATCTGCCCGCCAGCCTGGGGCGGGTCGGCAAGCCGGCCGTCATCAGCAGCAGCCTGCACCGGGATGATTTCAGCGCCCGCGGCATGGCCGCCAGCAGCGACGCCACCCGGATCCCGTTTGCGGTGGACGGCGCCCACATCTTGCTGCTCGACGATGTGCTGTTCACCGGCCGCACCGTGCGCGCGGTGATCAACGAGCTGTTTGACTTTGGCCGGCCGGCCAGCGTCACGCTGGCGGTGCTGGTCGATCGCGGTGGGCGCGAGCTGCCGATCCAGCCGGCCTTTGCCGCCGCCAGGATCAGCCTGCCGGCGGCCGACAAGCTGTCGCTGGCACGCGGCGACGACGGCCGCTTCAGCTTCTCTGTCCTGACCGGGCCGACCTGATGCTGCACAAGCGCAACCCCCAGCTCAATGCCCAGGGCGAGCTGATCCACCTGCTGTCCATCGAGGGCCTGCCACGCGAGGTGCTGACCCAGATCCTCGACACCGCCGGCACCTTTTTGTCGGTCAATGACCGTGAGGTCAAGAAGGTGCCGCTGCTGCGGGGCAAAAGCGTCTTCAACCTGTTCTTCGAGAACTCCACCCGCACCCGCACCACCTTCGAGATTGCCGCCAAGCGCCTGTCGGCCGATGTCATCAACCTGGACATCGCCAAGAGCAGCGCCAGCAAGGGCGAGAGCCTGCTCGACACCATCGCCAACCTCTCCGCGATGCATGCCGACATGTTCGTGGTGCGCCACAGCGAGAGCGGCGCGCCCTACCTGATCGCCCAGCACTGCGCGCCGCATGTGCATGTGGTCAATGCCGGTGACGGCCGCCATGCCCACCCCACCCAGGGCCTGCTGGACATGTACACCATCCGGCATTTCAAGCGCGATTTCACCCAGCTCAGCGTGGCCATCGTCGGCGACATCGTGCACAGCCGGGTGGCGCGCTCGGATATCCATGCGCTCACCACCCTGGGCGTGCCCGACATCCGCGCGGTGGGCCCCAAGACCCTGGTGCCGGGCGACTTTGCCGGCATGGGGGTGCGGGTCTGCCACGACATGACTGAGGGCATCCGTGGCGCCGATGTGATCATCATGCTGCGGCTGCAGAACGAGCGCATGAGCGGCGCGATGCTGCCCAGCGCCGGTGAGTTCTTCAAGAACTACGGCCTGACCGAGAGCAAGTTGAAGCTGGCCAAGCCCGATGCCATCGTGATGCACCCCGGGCCGATCAACCGCGGCGTGGAGATCGCGTCGGCGGTGGCCGACGGCAGCCACAGCATGATCCTGCCCCAGGTCACTTTCGGCATCGCCGTCAGGATGGCCGTGATGTCCATCATTGCGGGCAACGACGCATGAAAATCCTCATCAGGAACGGCCGGCTGATCGATCCGGCCTCGGGCCGCGACGAGCCCGGCGATGTGGCCATCGCCGCCGGCCGCATCGTCGGCTTGGGCGCGGTGCCGGCTGACTTCCAGCCCGACCGG
>JANLZT010000753.1:0-1761 GCA_031366465.1 Betaproteobacteria bacterium
CCAATCGCCCACCAATCGCCCACCAAACACCCACCGTCAGGCGTCCAGACCCAGCTCCTGGATTTTGCGGGTGATGGTGTTGCGGCCGATGCCCAGCTTGTGCGCGGCCTCGATGCGCCGGCCCCGGGTGATCTCCAGCGCGGTGCGGATCAACTGGCCCTCAAACTGCCGCGTCAGCGTGTCCCAGACGGCGGGGTCACTGGCTTCAAGCAGGCGGCGCGCCTCGCGCTGCAGGTCCTGCAGCCAGCGCGGGTCAGCGGCGTCGCCTGCCAGGCCTGGCTTGGCCTCTGCCATGGCATCGGGCGGGGCGGCAACGGCCTGGCCCTGCGGCGGCAATCCGCCCACCACCGTCATGGGCTGCGCCGGCAATGCCGGCAGCGGCGCATGCAGGCTGCCGGGCCGCGCCACCTCGCTGGCCATCAACTCGGGCGGCAGATCCTTGGGCTCCACCACCTGGGCCGGCGCCATCACGGTCAGCCAGTGGCAGATGTTTTCGAGCTGGCGCACATTGCCGGGGAAGTCGAAATCCATCAGGCGCTCGATCGCGCCGTCGGTGATGCGCTTGGCCTCCACGCCCAGCTCCTTGGCGCTCTTGGCCAGGAAGTAGCGCGCCAGTTGCGGCACGTCCTCGCGCCGCTCGCGCAGTGCCGGCAGGCGCAGCCGGATCACATTGAGGCGGTGGAACAGGTCTTCGCGGAAGGCGCCCTCGCGCACCCGCTGCTCCAGGTTCTGGTGGGTGGCGGCGATCACCCGCACATTGGCCTTGAGTGGTTGATGGCCGCCGACGCGGTAAAACTGGCCGTCGCTCAACACCCGCAACAGCCGGGTCTGCAGATCGAAGGGCATGTCGCCGATCTCGTCGAGAAACAAGGTGCCGCCGTCGGCCTGCTCAAAGCGCCCGCGCCGGGTGGTCTGGGCGCCGGTGAAGGCACCGCGCTCGTGGCCGAACAGCTCGCTCTCCAGCAAATCCTTGGGGATGGCGGCGGTGTTGATGGCGATGAAGGGCCCCTCGCTGCCGCCCTTGGCGGCGTCGCCGCGCGGGCTGTGCTTGTGCAGCGCACGCGCCACCAGCTCTTTGCCCGAGCCCGACTCGCCGGTGATCAGCACCGTGACATTGCTCTGGCTGAGCCGGCCAATCGCGCGGAACACGTCCTGCATCGCCGGGGCCTGGCCCAGCATCTCGGGCATCTCGGCGCTGCCGGTGTCGCGCACGTCTTCGCGCAGGCTTTCTTCCATGGCGCGGCGGATCAGCTCGACCGCGCGGGTCAGATCAAAAGGCTTGGGCAGGTACTCAAAGGCGCCGCCCTGGAAGGCCGAGACCGCGCTGTCGAGATCGGAGTAGGCCGTCATGATGATCACCGGCAGGCCCGGCAGGCGGGCCTTGACCTTGGCCAGCAGGTCGATACCCGAGCCCCCGGGCATGCGGATGTCGCTGACCAGCACCTGCGGCTCGTCGGTGTCCAGGGCCGCCAGCACATCGCGCGGGTTGGAGAAGCTGCGGGTGGCGAACTGCTCGCGCGCCAGCGCCTTCTCCAGCACGAAGCGGATGGATTGGTCGTCGTCTACGATCCAGATGGGTTTCATGCGTCGGCGGCCTGTTTCCTGGGGGCTGCAAAGCTGCCCTAGTACTGCGTTTCACCAAACTGCTTACAAATGAAATCGATGGATTCGTTCGTCAGGCTAGGCGCAAACCGCAGCCATAGCCGTAGCTATGGCGAGGATTTGCAACGACGCATGGCGGACGAAGACGCGATTTCGTGT
>JANLZT010000398.1:0-5489 GCA_031366465.1 Betaproteobacteria bacterium
TGCTCGCCTACGTCGACGCCAACGACCTCGCCTTCTCGACGATGCGGCGCACCGTGATCGGCGGCTCGGCGTGCCCGCCGGCGATGATGACGACCTTCCAGGAACGCTACGACGTGCAGGTGCTGCACGCCTGGGGCATGACCGAGATGAGTCCGGTCGGCACGGTCGCGACGCTGAAATCCAAGCATCTCGATCTGCCGCACGCCGCGCAGTTCGCGATCCAGGCCAAGCAGGGCCGCGCCGTCTACGGCGTCGACATGAAGATCGTCGGCGAGGACGGCAAGGAACTGCCCTGGGGCACCGAGATCTCGGGCGACGTGCTCGTCAAGGGGCCGTGGATCATCGCCAACTACTTCAAGGGCGAGGGCGGCGACCCGCTGGTGGACGGCTGGTTTCCGACCGGCGACGTCGCAGCCATCGACACCGATGGCTTTTTGCAGATCACCGACCGCAGCAAGGACGTGATCAAGTCGGGCGGCGAGTGGATCAGCTCGATCGATGTCGAAAACATCGCGATGGGCCATCCGGCGGTGGCCATGGCCGCCTGCATCGCCGTGCCGCATCCGAAATGGGACGAGCGGCCGCTGCTGGTGGTGATGAAAAAGCCCGGTGCCCAGGCCACCGAGGCGGACATCCTGGCGCATTTCGACGGCCGCATCGCCAAGTGGCAGGTGCCCGATGAGGTGGTTTTCATTGACGCCATCCCGCTGGGCGCCACTGGCAAGATGCAGAAGAACAAACTGCGCGAGTTGTTCAAGTCGCACAAGCTTGCCTCGGCCTGAGCCCGAGACAGGCACCACCGCCAGGCGGTGGTGCCATCCAGATCAAGCTGCGCGTTTGATTTTGGTCAAAAACGTCCATTCGTTTCAGGCTACTTTTGCCTGGCGCCCAGGCGACAGCCTTGTCCCGGCAGCGACATGTTCGTGGGGTAGTCCCTGAACCCCAAGCTGCCCCGCTTCCGTTACCGTTGCGCCCGTTGGTTGCACTGCACCATTTACCCCGGAGATCGGTATGAGCTTGCTTGGAAATTCATTGCGCCTGGCCCTGGCCAGCGGCCTGTTTTTGACCGCTGCGGCGGCCGTTGCCCAGAAGGGCGAAACCGTCAAGATTGGCTGGATCGATCCGCTGTCGGGCCTGATGGCGCCGGTGGGCCAGAACCAGCTCAAAAGCTACCAGTTCATGGCCGAGGTGTTCAACAAGGGCAACCCGGCCGGCGTCAAGTTCGAGATCGTGCCGATCGACAACAAGCTGAGCCCGCAAGAAAGCACCAACGCCGTCAAGAGCCTGACCGACCAGGGCGTGCGCTATCTGGTGCAGGGCAACGGCTCAGGCGCCGCGCTGGCCATCATGGACGCCGTCAGCAAGCACAATGAGCGCAATCCCGGCAAAGAGGCGGTGTATCTCAACTACGCCGCGGTCGACCCCGACCTGACCAACGGCAAGTGCAATTACTGGCACTTCCGCCTGGACGCCGACACCTCGATGAAGATGGAGGCACTGACCACCTGGATGAAGGATCAGACCGACATCAAGAAGGTCTACCTGATCAACCAGAACTATGCGCACGGCCAGCAGGTCAGCCGCTTCGCCAAGGAGATCATGGCGCGCAAGCGGCCGGACGTGCAGTTTGTCGGCGACGACCTGCACCCGCTGGCCTCGGTGCGTGACTTTGCGCCCTACGTGGCCAAGATCAAGGCCTCAGGCGCCGACACGGTGATCACCGGCAACTGGGGGTCGGACCTGACCCTGCTGATCAAGGCGTCCAACGACGCCGGCCTGAATGTCAGGTTCCTCACCTACTACGCCGGTGTCACCGGCACCCCCACCGCGCTGGGCGCGGGCGCCGCCGGCCGGGTGTACGCGGTGGCCTACTCGCACAGCAATATGCCGGGTGAGCTGGGCAAGGTCAGCAACGATTTCAAGGCCAAGTTCAACGACGACTACTACACCCATGCGGTGCACCATGCCTTCAACCTGCTGAGCAATGCCATGGCCCTGGCCAAGTCCACCGACCCGGTGAAGGTGGCCCAGGCCATGGAAGGCCTGAAGTTCAAGAGCTTCAACGGCGAGGTCGAGATGCGCAAGGCCGACCACCAGTTGCAGCAGGGCCTGTTCATGACGGTCTGGAAGAAGGCCGACGCCAAGAACCCCTACAGCGTGGAGAACACCGGCTTCAACTTCCAGCCGGTCAAGTACTACGAGCCCTATGTCGCCAGCACGCCCACCAGCTGCCAGATGAAGCGGCCGTAAGCCAGCTTCGGCCCGCCGGACTGCCCGCTTGACGGCCCGCTGGAGTACCTCTCCGCCGGGCCGTTTGTCTTCCATCGCTGCATTTTGCGGAGGCGCCAGCCCACCGTGGACCAGATCCTCATCAACACCCTCAACGGCATCAGCTCGGGGCTGCTGCTGTTCATGCTCAGCTCGGGGCTGACGCTGATCTTCAGCATGATGGGCGTGCTGAACTTTGCGCACGCCAGCTTCTACATGATCGGCGCCTATGTGGCCTACACGCTCACCGGCCTGATCGGCTTCTGGCCGGCCTTGATCGTCGCGCCGCTGGCGGTGGGCGGCATGGGCGCGCTGTTTGAGCGCACCGCGCTGCGCCGGGCCCACAAGTTCGGCCATGTGCCCGAGCTGTTGATCACCTTTGGCCTGAGCTATGTGGTGCTGGAGGTGGTGCAACTGATCTGGGGCCGCACACCGCTGCAGTTTGAGCCACCGGCACTGCTGCAGGGGCCGGCCTTCACCATCGTGCAGTCGCCCACCGCCGGGCTGTCCATGGTGCTGGGCGCGGCCAGCGATGCGCTGTGCCAGGGTGCGCAGTGCTCGCGCTTCCCGATGACCCGGGCCTTCATGATGGGCGTGGCGCTGCTGATGTTGGTGGCGCTGTGGCTGCTGCTCACCCGCACCCGCATCGGCCTGGTGATCCAGGCGTCCCTCACCCACCCCGAGGCGGTGGAGGCGCTGGGCCACAACGTGCCGCAGGTCTTCATGCTGGTCTTCGGCAGTGGCTGCGCGCTGGCCGGGCTGGCCGGGGTGATCGGCGGCATCACCTTCATCACCGAGCCGGCGATGGCGGCCGTGGTCGGCTCGATCATCTTCGTGGTGGTGGTGGTGGGCGGCATGGGATCGCTGGCCGGCGCTTTTGCCGCGTCGATCCTGATCGGCCTGTTGCAGACCTTGCCGCTGACGGTGGATGCCTCACTGGCCGATGCCATCAACCGCCTGGGCGCGGCGGTGGGCCCGCAGACCCCTGGCTGGCCGATCCTGCGCATCACGCTGGCCCAGGCCGCGCCGATCCTGCCTTATCTGCTGCTGGTGCTGATGCTGATCTTCCGGCCCAAGGGCCTGCTCGGCACGCGGGAAGGGTGAGCATGGACGTGAGACAGAACCTGCGTTCTGGCGAACGCCTTGCGAACGACACGCGCCTCTGGCGCGTGGCTGGGGGGGAGCTTCAATGACGACAAACGTATCAGATCGGGTGAAAACGCCGCAACGCGGCGCTTGGTGGATCTGGGGCGGCTTTGCGCTGGTGATGGCGGTGGCCCCGCTGCTGTGGACCAGCAGCTTTGCCCAGACCATGCTGTCGCAGATCGGCATCGCCATCATTGCCTGCCTGGCCTACAACATCCTGCTCGGCCAGGGCGGCATGCTGAGCTTCGGCCATGCGGTGTACAGCGGCCTGGGCTCATTCCTGGCCATCCACACGCTGAACATGGTGACAGCTGGCAAGCTGGCGCTGCCGGTGGGCCTGATCCCGCTGGTGGGCGGCTTGTCGGGGCTGTTCTTCGCAGCCCTGCTGGGCTGGGTGACCACCAAGAAGAGTGGCACCACCTTTGCAATGATCACCCTGGGCGTGGGCGAGCTGGTGTGGTCGATGTCCTTGATGATCCCCGAGTTCTTTGGCGGCGAGGGCGGCATCTCGGGCAACCGGGTGTCGGGCCCGGCGGTGCTGGGCATCACGTTTGGCCCGCAGATCCAGGTCTATTACCTGATCGCGGTGTACTGCTTCATCAGCACCGCGCTGATGTACGCGCTGACGCTGACCCCGCTGGGCCGCATGCTGAACGCGGTGCGCGACAACCCCGAGCGGGTCGAGTTCATCGGCTACAGCACCCAGTACGTGCGCTACCAGGCCTTCATGATCTCGGGCTTTTTCTCGGGCATTGCCGGTGGCCTGGGGGCACTCAACTTCGAGATCGTCACCGCCGAGGTGGTGGGCGCGGCGCGCTCGGGCGCCTATTTGCTGTTTGTCTTTCTGGGCGGTGCCACCTTCTTCTTCGGGCCCATCCTGGGCGCCGTGCTGATGGTGATTGCGCTGGTGCTGCTGTCCGAGCTGACCAAGGCCTGGCTGCTCTACCTGGGCCTGGTCTTTTTGCTGATGGTGATGTATGCGCCCGGCGGCCTGGCCAGCCTGATCATGATGAATCTGCGGCTGGCGGCGTTTGGCAAGCTGCGCCGGGTGCTGCCGGGCTATGCGGTGCTGCTGGTGGCCGGGCTGCTGGCGCTGACCGGCGCGGCCGCGATGATCGAGATGCTCTACCACCTGCAGCTCAATGCCGCGCTGGGGCCGACCATGCCCTTTTTGGGCCTGACGCTGGACGCCAAGGGCGCCGCGAGCTGGGTGGGCGCTGTGCTGCTGCTGCTGGCTGGTGTGGCCTTGTTCGACTGGCGGCGCCGGTCGTTTGCCCGCACCTGGGGCGGCATCGCCGAAGAGATCGAGGCCGAGACCAAGGCCCGGGAGGCACAGGCATGACCGCGACCCCACAAGCTGGCAGGACGGCTGAGTTCGCCGTCGAGCTGCTGGATGTGCACAAGCAGTTCGGCAAGACCCAGATCATTCGCGGTGCCCAGCTGCAGGTGCGCCCGGGCGAGCGGGTGGCCATCATCGGCCCCAATGGCGCTGGCAAGAGCACGCTGTTCAACCTGATCTCGGGCCGCTTCGGCCCCAGCAGCGGGCGGATCTTGTTGAACGGCGAGCGCATCGACGGCTTGATGCCCTTCGAGATCAACCGGCGCGGCCTGTCGCGCAGCTTCCAGGTCAGCAATCTGTTCGTGCGCCTGTCGGTGTTCGAGAACATCCGCTGTGCGGTGCTGTGGTCCATGGGCTACAAATACGCCTTCTGGAAGTTCCTCAGCCGCCTGGACGATGCCAATGCCCGCGCCGAGCAGGTGCTGGCGATGATCAAGCTGCAGCGCCGCAGGGATCACCTGGCGATGAACCTGACCTATGCCGAGCAGCGCGCGCTGGAGATCGGCATCACGATTGCCGGTGGCTCCAACGTGATCTTGCTGGACGAGCCCACCGCCGGCATGAGCAAGAGCGAGACCACCCGCTTCATCCAGCTGATCCGCGAGGTGACCGAGGGCAAGACCCTGCTGACCGTGGAGCACGACATGGGCGTGGTCTTCGGCCTGGCCGACAAGATCGCGGTGCTGGTGTATGGCGAGGTGATCGCCTTTGATTTGCCCGAGGCGGTGCGCGCCAA
>JANLZT010000406.1:0-2660 GCA_031366465.1 Betaproteobacteria bacterium
CCGAGCGCATCACCACCGCCGCACTGGCCGGCCGCCTGCAGGTCAGCGAGGCCGCGCTGTACCGCCACTTTGCCAGCAAGGCGCAGATGTTCGAGGGCCTGATCGACTTCATCGAGTCCAGCGTCTTCGCGCTGGTCAACCAGGTGGCCGACCGCGAGCCAGGTGGCGCGGCGCAGGCCCGGCTGATCGTCACCCTGGTGCTGCAGTTTGGCGAGAAGAACCCCGGCCTGGCGCGGGTGATGGTGGGCGATGCGCTGGTGTTCGAGCATCAGCGCCTGATCACCCGCATGAACCAGTTCTTTGACCGGGTCGAGGGCCAACTGCGCCAGTGCCTGCGCGCGGCTGTGGATGTCCAGGCCTCGCCCACCCCCAGCGCCGATGCCCAGGCCCTGGCCTCGGGCCTGAGTGCGCTGGCCATCGGCCGGCTGCAGCGCTATGTGCGCTCGGGCTTCCGGCGCAGCCCCACTGAGCAGTTGGAGCCGCTGCTGGCACGCTGGGTGGCCGGCTAGCAAGGGCCGCGCCGATGGTGGCTGCGGACAGCGGCTGCCCATAGCCGCTGACGCATGGCGGCTGACCCCCCATCGCTACACTGGCCCGATGAGTTCCTCGCCCCTTGACGCCCTGCTTTTGCGCGCCGATCACCTGATGGCGCGCCTGGAAAAACTGCTGCCCCAGGCCCTGGGCGCGCCCGATTGGGATGCGTCCGTCGCCTTCCGCTACCGCAAGCGCGGCAGTGCCGGCTGGCTGCAACCGGTGCGCCAGGTGGCGCCGATCGCGCTGGCCGATCTGCAGGAGGTGGACGGCCAGAAGGCGCGCCTGGTGCGCAACACCCTGCAGTTCGTGGCCGGGGCGCCGGCCAACAATGTGCTGCTCACCGGGGCACGGGGCACCGGCAAAAGCTCGCTGATCAAGGCCTGCCTGAACCAGTACGCCGGCCAGGGCCTGCGCCTGATCGAGGTCGACAAGGCCGATCTGGTCGATTTGCCCGACCTGGTCGACCTGGTGGCCCACCGCGCCGAGCGCTTCATCGTCTTCTGCGACGACTTGAGCTTTGACGAAGGTGAGCCGGGCTACAAGGCGCTCAAGAGCATCCTGGACGGCAGCATCGCCGCGGCCAGCGACAACGTGCTGATCTACGCCACCAGCAACCGCCGCCACCTGCTGCCCGAGTACATGAAGGAAAACCTGAGCTACACCCACACCGACGATGGTGAGGTGCACCCGGGCGAGGTGGTCGAGGAGAAGATCTCGCTGTCCGAGCGTTTCGGCCTGTGGATCAGCTTCTACCCCTTCAGCCAGCCCGAATACCTGGCCATCGTCGCGCAGTGGTTGCGCCACTTCCAGGCAGACGAGGCGGTGATTGCCGCAGCGCGCCAGCCGGCGCTGGTCTGGGCGCTGGAGCGTGGCTCGCGCTCGGGCCGGGTGGCCTACCAGTTTGCGCGGGATTGGGCCGGGCGGGCTGACAGCCAGCGCGCTGCCGGCCCGGCCCGCATCGAAGGTGACGGCCCGGATGGCCTGGACCATGTCTGAGGCGGTGACTTCGGTCGATGGCGTGCAGCGCCCCGACCGCCCAGTGGTGGACGTTGCCGTGGGCGTGTTGATCGAGCGTGACGCCGCCGGCACCGAAGGCCGCTTTCTGCTGACCAGCCGGCCGGCAGGCAAGGTCTACGCCGGCTACTGGGAGTTCCCGGGCGGCAAGTTCGAGCCCGGCGAGACCGTCGAGCAGGCGCTGCGGCGTGAGTTGCACGAAGAGCTGGGCATCACCATCGGCGCCGTGCAGCCCTGGCAGCAGGAGGTTTTTGACTACCCGCATGCCCGGGTGAGGCTGCATTTCTGCAAGGTCTACGACTGGGCCGGTGAGTTGCAAATGCGCGAGCAGCAGCAGATGGCCTGGGCCTGCCTGCCGGTGGCGTTGGCGCCGGTGCTGCCCGGCACCCTGCCAGTGCTGCGCTGGTTTGCTGCCGAGCGCGGCCACAGCGGGCGGCTGCAGGTTTGAAGCGGGCTGCGGCCCCAGCTTGCATCGCCTTCAGTGCCGGCTTGAACCGGCAGCGGGGCCGGCCTAAGATCAAGGCCCATGTCCAGCGCACTGCGCAAGCCGCTTGATTTGGCCGCTTACCTGGCGGCCGAAGAATCTACCCCCATCCGGCATGAGTACCTCGGCGGCCATGTCTATGCAATGACCGGTGGCACGCTGCGGCACAACCGGATAGCGCTGAACATCGCATCGGCGTTGATGCAAGCGTTGGCCGGCACGCCCTGCCAGGTCGTCATCAACGACGTCCAGCTGCATGTGCAGGCCAGCGACAGCGTGTACTACCCTGACGTGCTGGTGCATTGTGGTGGCGGCCCGGCGGGCGATGTCAAGCTGCTGACCGACGCGGCCCTGATCGTCGAAGTGCTCAGTGAATCCACCGCCCAGACCGATCGCCGCGAGAAGCGCGCCGCCTACCAGCGTCTGCCCGGCCTGCGCGCCTACTGGATCATCAGCCAGGACGAGCAGCGTGCCGAGTTGCATCTGCGCGATGACGACGGCAGTTGGGGCACGCGGCTGTGCAGCGCAGGTGAGCGCTTGCCCGCGCCAGGCCTGCTGGCGGCTGACTTCTCATGGCAAGTGGGCAACAATTCGTTCCGACCAACCACCTTCTACTCCTACTCGGATG
>JANLZT010000008.1:0-2241 GCA_031366465.1 Betaproteobacteria bacterium
CGAAGCCAGCGATGCCCTGCGGGAAGGCCAGCACCAGCAGCAGCACGATGGCGCCCAGCAGCGCACGCCAATAGTCGGTGCTGCGGGCGACGGTGTCCTGCAGCCAAGTGAAGCTGACGGCGCCCACCACCGGGCCGGCCAATGTCTGCACCCCCCCCAGCAGCACCATCACCAGGGCGTCCACGCTCTTGCCCACGGCCATGCTGTCGGGCGAGAGGCTGCCCTTGCTGAAGGCGTACAGGCCACCGGCCAGCCCGGCCGCCAGCGCCGCCAGCACAAAGGCCACCCACTGCACGCGCTTGACATCGATGCCGATGGCATCGGCCCGCAAGGGTGAATCGCGCCCGGCGCGCATCGCCAGACCGAAGGGCGAGAACAGCACACGCCGCAGCGCCAGCACGCCGCCGGCCACCAGCGCCAGCGTCAAAAAATAGTAGGCGGTCTTGTCCGCCAGCCAGGGCGCCGGCCAGACGCCCGTCAGGCCATTGCTGCCGCCGGTGAAATCGTCCCACTGGAAGGTGATGGACCAGACGATCTGGGCGAAGGCCAGCGTCAACATCGCCAGGTAGACGCCGGACAGGCGCACGCAGAACCAGCCGAACACCAGTGCGCCCAGGCCGGCGGCCAGCGGCGAGGCCAGCAGCGCGGCTTCCATGGACCAACCGGCTTTGAGCATCAACAGCGCCGCCGCATAGGCGCCCAGGCCGAAGTAGGCGGCATGGCCGAAGCTGTGCATCCCCGCCGGGCCCATGATGAAGTGCAGGCTGGCGGCAAACAGCGCGGCGGTGAGCAGGTCAATCGCCAGCACCGTGGTGTAGGGGTTGCTGGCGCTGAGCAGCGGTAGCAGCAGCAGCGCCGCCAGCAGCACGCTGGCCGCGATCAGCAGCGGCCGGCCAGCCGGGCGCAAAGGCGGCTCCACCGCCGCCGTGTTGCGCGTGGCGGCCTGGGCCCGGCCCAGCAGGCCCCAGGGCCGCCAGACCAGCACGACAGCCATCACCAGGAACTCAGCCACCAAGGTGAGCTTGGAAAAGCTGAAGTCCACCCCAAACCAGTGCACCGTGCCGATGCCCACGCACAGGGCCTTGATCTCGGCGATCAGCAGCGCGGCCACATAGGCGCCGGGGATCGATCCCATGCCGCCCACCACCACCACCACGAAGGCGTCGCCGATGGTCAGCAGGTCGAGGTTGAGCGAGGCCGGCTCACGCGGCAATTGCAACGCGCCGCCCAGGCCGGCCAGCATCGCGCCCAGCGCAAACACGCTGGTGAACAGCCCCGCCTGGTTGACGCCGAGCGCGGCCACCATCTCGCGGTCCTGCGTGGCCGCGCGCACCAGCGTGCCCCAGCGGGTGCGGGTGAGCAAGAGCCACAGCGCGCCCAGCACCAGCGGGCCGACGACGATCAGCAGCAGGTCATAGCTGGGGAAGCGCCGGCCCAGGATGTCGATCGCGCCCCCCAGGCCGGGCGCGCGCGGGCCCAGCAGGTCCTCGGGGCCCCACAGCCACAGCGCAGCGTCCTTGATCACCAGCACCAGCGCAAAGGTGGCCAGCAGCTGGAACAGCTCGGGTGCCTGGTAGATGCGGCGCAGCAGCAGCACCTCCACCAGCGCGCCCAGCACGCCCACCGCCAACGCCGCCAGCAACAGCGCCGGCCAGAAGCCCAGGCCGGCGCCGAGCTTGTCCACCAGCGCATAGGCGATGTAGACACCCAGCATGAAGAAGGAGCCGTGGGCGAAGTTGACGATACGGGTAACACCGAAGATCAGCGACAGCCCGGCTGCCACCATGAACAGCGAGGACGCTCCGGCCAGGCCGTTGAGCAACTGGACGAAGAAGGCCGACAGGCTCATTCCGTTGGGCGGAGTTTCTTCACCTCGGCATCGCTGGGCTGGTACTTGGCGCCGTCCAGATAGACATAGTCCACCATCGTGCCCTTGCCCTTGTCCAACTTGGTCTTGCCCACATAGGCGCCCATCGTCGACTGGTTGTCCTGGGCCCGGTAAGTGGCTTTGCCGAAGGGCGTCATCACCTCCAGACCCTTGAAGGCGGTGATCAGCTTTTCGGTATCGGTGCTCTTGGCCTTGGCAATGCCGGCGGCCAGGCTCTTGATGGCCGAGTAGCCCACCACCGAGCCCAGCCGCGGGTAGTCGTTGTACTTGCGGTGGTAGGCCAGGAAAAAGGCCTTGTGCTCGGGCGTCTGGATGCCGTACCAGGGGTAGCCGGTGACGACCCAGCCGTTGGG
>JANLZT010000415.1:0-4176 GCA_031366465.1 Betaproteobacteria bacterium
GGGGGGCCGGCCGTTGCTTTGTCACGCCCAGGCCTGCTGCAGCAGCGCCTGCACCTGCGCTGCGCTGTCGATCTTGCGCGGGTTGCTGTGCACCCAGGGGCTGGCCATCGCCTTTTGGGCGATCAGCGGCAGGCGGTCGGCGCTGAGGCCCAGCTGGCCGATGCGGGTGGGCAGGCCCAGGCTGGCGATCAGCGCCTCCACCTGATCGGCGGCGTCGCGTCCGGGCTGGCCCAGCGCCGCTGCGATCTCGGCCATCGGCGCCGCGCAGACGGCGGCATTGAAGCGCATCACCGTGGGCAGCAGCACGCAGGAGGTGATGCCATGCGGCACGCCGGCATCGGCGCCCAGCGCATGGCCGATGCCGTGGCTGGCGCCGTACTCGGTGCGGCGGATGCTGGTGGCCGCCAGCCAGGCGCCCATCTGGCTGTCCAACCGGGCCGCCAGGTCGGTTTTGTCGTGGCTGTAAGCGGCCAGTGAGCGCCCCAGCAGCGCCAGCGCGCGCACGCTGGTGGCGTCGATCAGCGGCTGGGCATTGACCGAGCACAGCGCCTCCACCGCATGGTCAATGGCCCGCACGCCGGTGGACAACCACAGCCGGTCGGGGGTGTGCAGGGTGATGCGCGGGTCGAGGATCACCGCCGCCGCGCCGATCAGCGCCCCGGTGTAGCCCTGCTTGGTGCCAAAACGGGTGTCGGTGCTGCCGCCCAGGTCACTGAACTCGGCGCCCGACAGGGTGGTGGGCACCGCAATCTGCCGGCAAGGCGGTGGGCCGGGCTGGGGCACCACCCGGCTGCCATCGGGCGCCATCCTTTGATGCCAGTCATCGAGCTGCTCGATGCGGGTCAGGCCCTGGGCCAGCGCCACCAGCGCCACCTTGACGGTGTCGATCACGGTGCCGCCGCCGATGCTGACGATCAAATCGGCCCGGGCCGCCCGCACCGCCTGGGCCAGCGCGATCACGCTGTCGCGCGGGGTGTGCTCGATGCAGTCGTCGAACAGGCCCACCACCCGCGGCGCGATGCGGGCCAGCGCGGTGGGCACGGCATCGGTCTGGCGGTGCAGCGTGCGGCCGGTGACCACAAAGATGCGCTGGGCGCCGCGCAGCGTGGCCTCGCTGTGCAGGGCGTCGGCGGCCGGCGTGCCAAAGTGCACGCGGTCTTGGGCCAGGAAGTTGAAGACACCGGTTTTCATCGTCAGGCGGCTGGGTGAATGGCGTGGCGGGGCGGGATGCGACGATTGGGGCACAGGTGCGGCGCGGCCGCCATCCGGGCGGCCACGGGCTTGCCGAAGCGCCTTCTTTTTCGGTCTTGTTGCAGGAGCTTGCGATGACGTCTCGGTTTGGCGCGATGCTTGATTTCTCGGGCCGCCAGGTGTTGGTGGTGGGCGGGTCCAGCGGCATTGGCAATGCCACCGCCCAGGCCTTCCGGGCCCAGGGCGCGGCGGTGCGGGTCTGGGGCACCCGGGCCTCGGCGGCGGCCTATGCCGGCGAGCCCGGCAGTGACCTGGCCGGCCTGCACTACAGCCGGGTGGACGTGACCGATGCCGCCCAGGTGGCCGCTGCCGCAGCCGCCATCGAACAGCTCGACGTGCTGGTGCTGGCCCAGGGCACGGTGCTGTATGAGCGCCAGGAGTTCCAGCCCGACGGCTTTGCCCGGGTGATGCAGGTCAATCTGCACAGCCTGATGAGCTGCGCCCAGGCGCTGCAGGGCCGGCTGGCGGCCAGCGGCGGGTCGGTGATCGTCTACAGCTCGGTGGCGGCCTTCCAGTCCGCCCGCGGCAATCCGGCCTATGCCGCCAGCAAGGCCGGTGCGGTGGCGCTGGTGCGCACGCTGGGCGATGCCTGGTCGCGGCCGGGCCAGCACGGCGGCATCCGGGTCAACGGCATCGCGCCGGGCCTGGTCGACACCAAGCTCACCCAAGTCACGGTGCGCCACCCGCAGCGCCTGGCTGCGGCGCTGCAGGCCATCCCGATGGGCCGGCTGGGCACGCCGCAGGACATGGCCGGGGCGGCGCTGTTTCTGGCCTCGCCGCTGGCGGCCTACATCACCGGCCAGACCCTGGTGGTGGACGGCGGCATGGTGCTTTGACAAGCCAGGTCCGCCAGCCCGGCCGCCACCCTGGCCGCCACCCTGGCCGCCACCCCCCGGCGCCAGCAGGCGGCGCCCTACACTTCGGGGCTTTTTCCGCTGCGGCCAGGGCTAGCCCCGTGCGCGCCGCGCCCCCCACCTCCTGCCGCCCCGGGCACGCCCATGCTGAACTGGTTCACCAAGTACCGCAGCCCCTTTGCTGCCAAGCCCGCCACCGCCAGCCCGGCCGCTGCGGCGCCCAAGCCATCCGCCGCGGCGGCCCAGGCCGCAGCCGCCGCCGCCGCCGACAAGGCCCAGCGCAAGGCCCAGGCCCGGGCCCAGCAGGCCGACGCCGACCAGGCCGCCTGGGCGCCGCGCCTGCAGGCCGCGCTGGCTGACGACGCCGCGCTGCTGGCGGTGGCCCTGGATTGCCCGGTGCTGGCGCTGCGCCAGGCGGCGGTGGAGGCGATGGCGTCCGAGCCCACGCTGGCCCAGGCCGAGGCCGCCTTTCGCAACAAGGACCGCCGCGTCCACCAGGTGGCCAAGCGCCGCCTGGAGGCTGCCGTGCTGCGCCGCGAGACCCAGGCCAAGGGCCAGGCCTTGCTGGCCAGCGCCCAGGCCCTGGCGGCGCAGCCGGTGCTGGCGGTCAACCACCTGGTGGTGCTGGACCGCGACTGGGCCGCGCTCGACCCGGCCCTGATGACGCCGCCGCTGGCCGATGATTTCAGCGCGCTGCGCCAGACCCTGGGCGGCCTGGCGCAGGCCCAGTCGGCATTGCAGCAAGGCCTGCAGCGCCGCCACCAGGCCGCCCGCCAGAGCCTGGCCACGCTGCTGGCTGCGGGCCAGGCGCTGTTGGACGATGCCGCCAACGGTGCGCTGGATTTCAGCGCCCTGGCCGCCGCCGCCGATGGCGTGCAGGCCGAGCTGGATCCGGCCACCGAGCCGGCACTGGCGGGCCCGCTGCAGGCCGCCTTGCAGGCCGGTCTGGGCAACGCCGTCGCGCTGCGCGAGCGGCTGCAGTGGCTGGCTGATTTCAGCGCGGTGCAGGCGCCCGCCAGCCCGGCGGACGGGGCGAACGCGGCGGACGTGGGGGACGTGGCGAACGTGGCGAACGCGGCGGAAGCGGCGGCGGCGCCGCTGGAACCGCCGGTCGAGGCGATGGTCGAAGCGCCGCTGGCGTTGCCAGTGCAGGCACCGGTGGACCTGCCGGCGCAAGCAACGCAAGCCCTGCCCGTCGAATCACCGACCGATACAACCATCGAAGCCGCCCCCGAAGCCGCCCCCGAAGCCGCCCCCGTCAACGCCGCCCCCGTCAACGCCGCCCCCGACCTGCCCGCCCCGGTGATCGACGCCCAAGCGCCACCCCCTTCGCCAGCCCAGGCCTGGCTTGCACTGCCGTCACTGGCCGACGCCGGCTGGGCCGCTGCGCTCGATCAGCGTTTTGAGCAGGCCCGCCGCCAACACCAGGCCCTCACCGCCCTCGCCGCCCCGGCCGCAGAGCAGGCGCCGGCCCCGCCCCGGCCACCCCGGCGAGCCGCCGCGCCGCAGCTCTCGCCGGCCCAGCGCGACGCCCTGGCCCTGCACCTGGACGCCGCCGACCAGGCCTTGGCCGACGGCCACCTGGGCCCGCTGCAGCAGCATCTGCAAGCCTTTGACAAAGCCCTGGCCGGGCTCCCGGCGCTGCACGCCAACGATGCGCTGGCGCAGCGAGAGTCCGGCATCGGCCTGATCAGCGGCTGGCACTGCAGCGCGGCGCGCATCGAGATCTCGATCGACCTGGGCCCGCCGATCCTGGTCAGCTCCCACACGCCGCGCGACGACACCGCGCCGGTCTGCGGACGCTCCGACACCGGCTTTGCCATGACCTTCAACTGGAACATCCTGAGGGCGACCAGCTGCTGCGACATCGGGGATGTCAACTACCACCGCGTCATTGCCTTCGCGGACGGCGTTCCGTTTGCCGACACCAAGTTCTACACGACCAAGTTCGGCTTTTCCGCCGAATACCTGACCGGCAAATCCGGCACCTACATCCTTCGCAACTTCCCGGATCCCGGAAATGCAGCATGGATTTCATGGGACCAGGACAGGCAGAATTTCTCGATCGAGA
>JANLZT010000417.1:0-10362 GCA_031366465.1 Betaproteobacteria bacterium
GCCCACAAGCAAGCCGACTACCTGGCGCTCAACCCCAATGGCCTGATCCCGGTGCTGCGCGACGGTGGGCTGGTGCTCTACGAGGCCGCTGCGATCTGCCTGCACCTGGCCGATCAACACCCCGCCGCCGGCCTGCTGCCCGCGCTCGGCAGCGCCGAGCGCGCGCAGGCCTACAAATGGCTGCTGTGGCTGAGCAACACCCTGCAGGCCACGCTGATCCACTACTTCTACCCCGAGCGCCTGGTCGACGAGGGCAACGTGGACGGCGCGGCCCAGGTCAAGGCCCATGCCCAGGCCCGGGTGGGCGCGCTGCTCGACCAGATCGAGGCCCAGCTCAGCGGCCACGGCCAGGCCTGGCTGCTGGGCGAGAAGTACGGCGTGGCGGATGCCTACGGCCTGATGCTGTGCCGTTGGACCCGCGGTTTTGACGGCCCCGCCGCCGCCCCGGCACGCAGCCGGCCGGCCATCCGCGCCTGGCTGGACCGCCTGCTGGCGCGGCCGGCCGTGCAGCGGGTGATCGCCGACGAGGGACTGCCGCCGCCCTGGGTCTGAGCACCCAACCATTCAAGCTGGCGGCGCTTTGGCCGACAAACCGCCATGGCCTCCTTGTCGACCCCGCCCGCCACCGCTGCCGCCGCCCCGGCCAACAGCCGCTGGCCGCTGGCGCTGGCCGCCCTGCTGCTGGTGCTGGGCAGTAGTGCCAGCCTGTGGGCCTGGCGGTCCAGCGCCGACTACCTGGCGCGCCAGGCCGACGCCGAGTTCGAGCGCTTCAGCGAGCTCAGCGTCAACAACATCGGCCAGCGGGTGCAGCACCAGCTGGACCTGCTGAGCGGCTTCCAGGCCCTGTTCCGCGCCAGCAGCAGCGTCTCGCGCGAGGAATTCCACCGCTACTACAACGACCTGCGGGTGCAGGTGCGCTTCCCCGGGCTGCTGGCGGTGCAGTACGCCGAGCGGGTCGAGCCGGCCCAGCGCGCGGCCTTTGAGGCGGCGGTGCGGGCCGACCGCTCGGTGGAGGCGGCCGGCTACCCCGACTTCCAGATCCACCCGCCGGGTGAGCGCGAGGACTACCTGGTGGTGACCTACAACGAGCCGATGCGCGGCAACGAGACCGCCTTCGGCCACGACAACACCGCCGACCCCGGCCGCCGCGAGGCGGTGGAGCGGGCCCGCGACAGCGGCCAGGCCCAGGCCGGCCCGCCGATGCGCCTGATGCAGCAGCGCGCGGGCATGCTGGTGCGGCTGCCGATCTACCGGCGCGGCCTGGCGCTCGACAGCCTGCAGCAGCGCCGCAGCGCCTACATCGGCCAGCTCACCGGCGTGCTGCTGCTCGAAGACCTGCTGCGCGACACCCTGCCCAGCCACGCTGAGGCGCCCTACCAGGTCAGGATCACCGACGGCGGCCTGCTCGATGGCCAGCCGGCCGGGCCGCCGTTGCCGCAGGCCTTGGTGGCGCGCTCGCGCGCCGACGGGCCCGGCGCACTCTGGGCCGACAACGCCGCGCCGCCAGCCCCCCAGGACCAGCGCCAGCACACCCTGGCGATGGCCGGGCGGGCCTGGACCATCGAGGTGGCGCGCCCGCCGGTGGACCACGCCACCGCGCCAATCCCCTTGCTGCTGCTGGGCGGTGGCTTGTCGATCAGCCTGCTGGGCGCGCTGCTGATGGCGCGCCAGAGCTTGCTGCGCCAGCGCGCCCAGCGCCTGGCGCTGGTGATGAGCGCCCAGGCCCGGGCCAATGCCGACCGGCTGGACGCGGTGTTCAACAGCACCGTGGACGGCATCCTGACCATCGACCGGCATGGCACGGTGCTGAGCGCCAACCGCGCCGCGCTGGCCATCTTTGGCCACCCGGCAGGGCGCCTGGTGGGCCACAGCCTGAGCCGGCTGATGCCGCTGGGCGCGGCCGCCCAACTGGGCCAGTGGTTGCCCGGCGACGGCCGCAGCCACAGCCTGCAGGCCCGGCGCGCCGACGGCACGCTGTTCCCGGTGGAGCTGGGCGTCAGCCAGATGGAAGTGGACGGCCAGCGCCAGTATGTCGGGGTGGTGCGCGACCTGAGCGAGGCCCAGGCCGCGCAGGCCCGCATGGCCGCCGCCGACCAGGCCCTGCGCGCGGCCAATGAGTTGCGCGAGGCGGTCTTCGAGCATGCCGCGTTCGCACTGGTGGTCACCGACGCCCAGGGCCTGATCCAGGCCCTGAACCCCGCCGCCGAGCGCCTGATGGGCTGCCGCGCCGCCGACGAGGTGGGCCGCAACACCCTGGGCAGCTTCCATGACCGGCAAGACGGGCAGGTGTTGCAGCGCATGCTGCAGGCCCACCAAAACCCGCATCCCGCCAAGGTCAGCACGGCCCAGGCCCAGGCCCAAGCCGACACCGCTGCCGCGCTGCCCGCGCGCAGCATCGAGCGCACCCTGCACATCAACCGGCGCGACGGCGGCCGGGTGCAGACCTCGCTCACGGTCTCAGCCTTGCACGACAGCGCGGGGGCCGTCAGCGGCTTCCTGGGCATCGCCTACGACATCACCGAGCGCCAGCGCCTGGCCGACCAGCTGTCGCAACTGGCCTACCACGACAGCCTGACCGGCCTGCCCAACCGCATCCGGCTGGAGGATGACCTGCGGCGGGCGATCGCCCAGGCCGGCCGCCGCCACGAGCCGCTGGCGCTGCTGTTCATCGACCTCGACCGCTTCAAGCCGATCAACGACCAGCACGGCCATGCGGTGGGCGACCAAGTGCTGTGCGAGGTGGCGCGCCGGCTGCAAACCGCGCTGCGCAGCGCCGACCTGGTGGCGCGGCTGGGCGGCGATGAATTTGTGGTGCTGCTCAGCAGCCTGGCCCACCACGACGACAGCCTGGTGGTGGCCGACAAGCTGATGCTGGCGCTGGCCGAGCCCATGCACATCGGCAGCCTGACGCTGCAAGTGGGCGCCAGCATGGGCGTGGCGCGCTACCCCGAGGCCGGCGGCACCGCGGCCGAGCTGCTGCGCAGCGCCGACGCCGCGATGTACCAGGTCAAGCAGGCGGGCCGCAGCACCCAGCCGCTGCTGCCCCTGCTGGCGACCGCCGCCCCGGCACGGGCCCCCGCCGACGGGCCCGCCAGGCACCCGCCGCTGCGGCCCTGATCCGGGCCGGCCAGCCGGCCGACCGATCTGGCCACAATCGCGGCCATGCCCGTCCCCGCCGTCACCGCCGCCACCGCCGTCACCGCCGCCACCCTCGGCGCCAGCCCGCCGCAGCCTGCCCTCACCGCCCAGCCCGCCCTGGCGCAACGCCTGCGGGCCCATCTGCAGGCCCTGGAGCACGGCCTGCTGGAGCGCGAGGCTGCTGCCCGCCTGCTGCTGCTGGCCGCGCTGGCCGGTGAGCATGTGCTGCTGATCGGCCCGCCCGGCACCGCCAAGAGCGAGCTGGCGCGCCGCCTGCACCGGGCCTTTGCCGGGGCGCGCTACTTCGAGCGCCTGCTGACCCGCTTTTCCACCCCCGAGGAGCTGTTCGGCCCACTCTCGCTCAAGGCCCTGGAGGACGACCGCTACGAGCGCCTGATCGACGGCTACCTGCCGACCGCCGGCATCGCCTTCCTCGACGAGGTCTTCAAGGCCAACTCGGCGATCCTCAACGCCCTGCTGACCCTGCTCAACGAGCGCGAATACGACAACGGCGCGGCGCGCCTGCGCACCCCGCTGATCAGCGTGATCGGCGCCAGCAACGAGGCCCCGGCCGACGAGTCGCTGCTGGCCTTCCACGACCGCTTCTTGCTGCGGGTGCCGGTGGCCGCCGTGGGCGATGCGGCCTTTGCCGCGCTGCTGCAGCTTGACGACGCCGCCACCACCGCCGCCGACCTGCCGGCGCCCCTGAGCCCGGCCGAGCGCGCGCAGGTGCTGGCCGCCCGCAACACGGTGGCGCTGGGCGACGCGGCGCTGGCCGCACTCGGCCGCCTGCGCCAGCACTGCGGCAGCCTGGGCCTGGTGGTGTCGGACCGGCGCTGGCGTCAACTGGTGGCGCTGATGCGCTGCGCCGCCGCCAGCGAAGGCCGCCTCAGCCTGGACGATTTGGATCTGTGGCTGGCGCCGTTTGTGGTGGCCAGCGACCCGGCGGCGGTGCCCGGCATCGCCACCTGGCTGACCCGCGAGGTGGTGCAGGCGCTGCCGCAAGACCTGCCCTGGCTGGAGCATGCGGTGACGGCCTTCGAGAAGCAACTCGAGCTGGAGCAAAGCTTGTCGGCCGACCCCGAACAAGCCAGCGCCGCCGCCGCCGCTGCCGACCACCAGGCCGGCAAGCTGGCGCTGGCGCGGTCCATCGGCGGTGCCGAGGCCGCAACCCAAGCCGACAGCGCCGGCCAGCAAGGCCTGCTACGCCTGCGCGCCGCCGGGCTGGAAGCGCGCCAGCGCCGCGCCTTCAGCCCCGTGCATGTAGCAGCCCGGCTGGCGCAGGTGGCGGCACTGGCGGCGCGCGCCGCAGCCGCCCGCGCCAGCGTGCTAGCGGCCCACGACAGCCTGGCCGCCCGCCTGGCCAGCCGCCTGTGGCTGCCGCCCACGCTGGCCCGGGCCTGGCTGGACGCCCACCAGCAGACCCTGGCCACGCTGGCGCGCCAGCAAGCCCGGCTGGCCGCCACCCAGGCCGGCTTTGCAGACCACCCCATCGACCCCGGCCTGGACGGCCCGGCGCCCGCGCCGATCAGCGAGGCCGATCTCGATACCGCTACCAATACTGCTACCGACACCGTCGCTTGACCACGCCCGCCGCCAACGCGCTGGACCAGCCCTACCAGCGGCTGGCCGGCCTGCCGCGCACGCTGTGGCTGCCGGCGCTGGTCAGCCATACCGGCCCCACGCCAGCCGCCACCGATACCACCGGCCAGCGCCTGGCCGACCTGCAGCGCTGGCAAGCCGCGCTGGCCAACGGCCACCTGCCTGCGGCCGACGCCGACTTCGGCGACCCGGCCGCGCTGGCCGCACTGCGCCCGGCCATCGCCGAACTCGGCCTGGCCGCCCTTTGCCGCGGCGCCCCGGCGACCGCCGAGCAACTGCTGCGCACCCTGCTGTGGCACCTGGATCGTCTGATCGACCTGCAGCCCCGGCTGTCGCGCGCGCAGGCCATCGCCCAGGTGACGCAGGAGTTCAGCGCCGCCTGGACCGTCCGCAAAGCCGATTGGGACGCCCTGCAGGCGCTGCTGCCCGGCCTGGGCGACCCGGGCGCGCTGCACTGGGACAGCCTGCGCGGCCAGCTCAAGCGGCGTGAGTTTGCCGAGGCCCAGCGTGTCAGCCAGGCGCTGCAGCAGATGCCCGAGCTGGTGGCGCTGATCCGCCGGCTGGGCCGTGCCGAGCGTGCCGCGCTGCCGCAGGCGCAACAGCCGCCCACCCAGCCACCCGCCCAGCCGGCGCCGCCGCCCCGCCAGCAGGGCCTGCGGGCCGTGGAGACGCTGCTGCCCGATGCGCCGGGTGAGCTGCGCGGCATCCGCCACAGCGACCGCATCGCGGCGATGCTGGGCAGCGAGGCGGCGATGCTGCTGCACCCGGTGCTGCACAAGCTGTGGCGGGCGCGCCGCGCCGAGGCCCGGCTGTTGACCTACGACAGCCAGGCCCTGCTGGTCGATTGGCGGCCCGATCCCCAGCGGCGCCCGCGCCAGGCCGTGGCGCGCCCCGAGCCCGAGGCGCGCGAGCGCGGCCCGGTCATCGTCTGCGTCGACACCTCGGGCTCGATGCGCGGCGGCCCCGAGACCCTGGCCAAGGCGGTCGTGCTGCAGGCCCTGCGCAGCGCGTTGGCCGAGCAGCGCGGCTGCCTGCTGATGGCTTTTGGCGGGCCCGACGAGCTGGTTGAGCGCGAGCTGGTCGGTAGCAACCTGGCCGGTAGCCAGCCCGCACCGGGCCCGCAAGGCCTGGCCGCACTGCTCGACCTGATGGGCCTGGCCTTCGATGGCGGCACCGATGTGCAGGGCGCCATCGAGCGCGCCATCGAGCGGGTGCAGCAGGCGCGCTGGGCCAGCGCCGACCTGTTGATCGTCAGCGACGGTGAGTTTGGCTGCACCCCCGCCACGCTGGCCAGCCTGGACGATGCGCGGGCCCGGCTGGGCCTGCGGGTGCAGGGCGTGCTGGTGGGCGACCGCGAGACCCTGGGCCTGATGGAAGTGGCCGACGACATCTTCTGGGTGCGCGACTGGCGCCGCCACGGCCCGCCGGCAACCGGCACCGCAGTGCCCACCAGAGCCGGTAACTTCTCGCCGGTGCACAGCAAGAGCCTGACGGCGCTGTACTTCCCGAACGCGCTGTCGGCGCGCGCGGCGCGGCACAAACCCGGGTGACGCGCCGGGCCCGGCCGTGAAACCATGCGCGCCAGGAGCCGCCCCATGACCCATCCCGCGCTGTCCCCCCTCCGCCGCGCGGCCCAGCCGCTGTGGCCATTGCTGCTGCTGGCCGTCGGCCTGCTGCTGGCAGCCGCAGCCAGTGCCCAGGCCCCGGCCCTGGCCGGCAGCCGCCAGGTGCTGCTGCACGGCCGCGATGGCGCCCGCATCCACCTGGGCGACGTGGCCTTCACCCCGCAGGCCGACGGCCGCAGCCGCTTTGTGCTGGCAATGCGCCACGAGCCCTTCAAGGATTTCTTCCTGTCGATGAAGGAGTTCAAGTGCCTGGAGGCCGCCACCGAGATCTTCTGCCATGTGCCCTACCCCTACCCGCAGCCCGGCAGCGTCAGCCCCAGTGACCTGGCCTGGCTGGAGCACTCGCTGCTGTTCATGTTCAAGACGCCGGCCGAGTTCGGCGCCAAGCTGTGGAACGGCGTTTACTTCAAGCTCAAAGCCACCGAGCGCGGCTTTGAGGGCAGCCCGCAGGCGGTCGACCTGAACCGCATCAGCGCCCCGCCCGACCGCCCCGGCGTGCCGCCCTACCGCCCGGCCCTGCGCGACGACATCGCGCCCGGCGCCCGCTGGTTCGGGCGGCTGACCATCGAGTGATGGCCGGCCAGCTCGAACCTGGCTAGCGCTGGCGGTCGACAAAGGCCTGCATGTAGCGCTGCGGCTCGCCGGTGCTGAAGGCGCGGCTGAACTCGGCCACGCTGGCGTCGATGGCCAGATCCAGCGGCTGGTCGTCCCAACTGCGCAGCAGCGCCTTTTGCTGGCGCAGCACCTGCGGCCCCAGGCCGGCCAGTTGGCGGGCGCTGGCCGCCACCGCCGCGTCCAGCTCGGCAGGCTGGCAGACCCGGTGCAGCAGGCCGCAGCCCAGCGCCGTGGCGGCATCGATGGGCTCGCCGGTCAGCAGCATCGCCGCCGCCACCGAGCGGCCCAGCAAGCGCGGCAGCAACGCGGCGTGGATCACCGACGGGATGCCCACCTTGACCTCGGGCATGCCGAACTTCGCGCCGCTGCTGGCGATGCGCAAATCGCAGGCCGCCGCCAGCTCCAGCCCGGCGCCCAGGCACCAACCGCCGATGCGCGCCACCACCGGCACCGGGCAGTGGCGCACCGCCTGGCACAAATCCTTGAGGCGGGTGATGAAGGCCGCAGCGGTCTCGGGTGTCAGGCGCGCCATCTCGTGGATGTCGGCGCCGCCCACAAAGCAATCAAGGGCCGGGCCGCGCAGCACCAGCACCCGCAGGCCTGGGGCATCGCGCAAGCGCGCCAGCGCCTCGGTGGCGGCGACGATGGCCGGCGTGCCGATGATGTTGAGCGCCTTGCTGCCCTGCAGCGTGAGGGTGGCGATGCCGTCGGCGTCGAGGGTGGCCGGGGCCAGGCGGGGGTCGGTCATGGTTTGGCGTCGGTCATGGTGTTGCGGTGTGGCACCAGTCAAGGCATGGCGGTTGATCGGGCCGCAGTGTGCAACAGCCCCGGCCGGCCCCACCCCGCTGCTGGTCAAGCCCGGCAACCGGGTGCAAGCGCCGGTGGCCAACGGCTTGGGCTTGAACCAGGCCTCTCAACCCGGCTTCGGCGCGCTGCCCAAGCCCAGCCACTGCTGCAGCGTGCCGGCGCTGATATCAAGCCGCAGCGTGGCGTCGTCCAGCGTGGCCTGCCAGACCCGCTCACCGGGCAGGGCATGGGCATCGTCGGCATCGGGCGGGTGGCCGTCGCCGTAAAGGCTGAGCACCAGCGGCTGGGCCAGGCTGTGCCAGACATCGTCCAGCCGGTAGCCGCGCACCCGCACAAAGCCGACCGGGCCTTCAGCATCCAGCGCCAGGCCCAGGTCGCCGCGCGGCAGCAAATCAGACAGCTTGAGCCCATACAGCCAAAGCTGGCGCTGCTGCTTGAGCATCTGGGTCAGGGTGATCGACATGGCGTGTGGCAGCAGTGGTTGGGACCGACTGTCAACGGCGCCGCGCCGGCCTGTCCTTTAGCCCTTTGAAACGCTGCTAATCCGGCCTAAACGGGCCGGCCGGCCAGGTGACGAGGCTGGGGTAAATTCGCAGCTCGGGGTGGTGCGTCGACACCGCACTGGCTTGCCGCCAGCGGCCCGGAGGGAGTTGCGCTTGTTGCAGACCATCACCTTGGGCCGGGTCGAGATCCGGCCGGCCGAGCGCCTGTTGCTGGTGGACGGGGCCGCCGCGCCGCTGGGTGCGCGGGCTTTCGACGTGCTGCTGGCGCTGGTCGAGCGGCGCGACCGGGTGGTCTCCAAGAACGAGCTGCTGGATCTGGCCTGGCCCGGCCTGGTGGTCGAGGAGAACAACCTGTCGGTGCAGATCTCGGCGCTGCGCAAGGTGCTGGGGGCGCTGGCCATTGCCACCGTCACCGGCCGCGGCTACCGGCTGGCGCTGGCCGGCGCCGCCGTGTCGGCCGCAGCGCTGCCGGCGGCGGCCCAAGCCACCCCATCGCCCGAGCGGGTGGTGCGCCGGCTGGCGGCCGTGGTGCAGGCCGACGTGGTGGGCTGGTCGCGCTGGGTGGCGCGCGACGCGGTGGCGGCGATCCAGGCCTGGCGCGCCACCCGCACCGAGCTGATCGAGCCCAGTGTGGCGCCGGCCGGTGGCCGCCTGATCGAGCTGACGCCTGAGCGCATGCTGCTGGAATTTGCCAGCGTGGTCGATGCGCTGGCCTGGTGCCTGGGCCTGCAGCGCCGGCTGGCCGACCGCCGGGCCGCCGACGCGCGCAGCCCGCTGCGCCTGCGCATCGGCCTGTGTGTGGATGACGTGATCGTGGATGACGGCAAACTGGTCGGCGACGGCGTCAACCTGGCGGCCGAAATCCACCAGATTGCGGGGCATGACGAGGTGCTGACCACCCAGACCGTGCGAGATTTTGCAAGCCACAAACTGGCCGCCCGGTTTGAGCCATTGGGCGAGCGCGTGATGAAGCACACCCTGCAGCCGGTGATGCTGTTCCGGGTCGAGGCCCAAGCTGATGCCGACGCCGACGACAACCTGACACCCCGGCCGCACCAGCACTGGGGCCGGCTGCCGTCGATCGCGGTGTTGCCGCTGCAGGCCGACGGGCCGGCCCTCGACCCCTACTTTGGCGACGGCCTGACCGAGCAGGTGATCGCCACGCTGTCGCTGAACCGGGCGCTGTTCGTGATCGCCCACAGCTCCACGCTGCGCTACCGGGCGCATGACGGTGACCCGGCCGAGATCGCCGCCGAGCTGGGCGTGCGCTACCTGCTGACCGGCACCGTGCGGCGCGCCGGTGCGCAGTTGCGCATCAGCGTCAACCTGGTGCATGCGATTGCCAACCGGGTGATCTGGCAGGAGCGCTACGACGGCTCGGCCGAGGATGTGTTCGGCTTCCAGGACCAGATCGCCGCCAGCATCGCTGCGGCCATTGATCCCCAGCTGGAGGACGCCGAGATCGCCCGCATCCAGCACCACCCGACCAGCAACTTCACGGCCTACGACTGCGTGCTGCGCGGCCTGTCGGGCATGTACCAGTTCGGCAGCCCGGCCTTTGACGCGGCCGGCGAGATGCTGCGCCGGGCGGTTGAGCTTGATCCCGGCTATGCCCAGGCCCATGCCCACCTGGCCTGGTGGTACAGCCTGCAGATCGTGGAAGTGCGCGGCGCTATCGACGACGCGCTCAGCCAGCAGGCCTACCAGCATGCGATGCGCGCGGTGCAGCTCGACCCGCGCGACGCCTGGGCTTTGTCGGTGGCCGGCCATCTGCTGGCCTTGCTGAAGAAAAACCTGCAACAGGCGCTGGAATTCTTTGACCAGGCGCTGGCGATCAACCCCAGTTGCGCAGCGGCCTGGGCCCGCAGCGCCACCACCCTCGCCTACCTGGGGCGTGCCGATGAGTCGATGGAGCGGGCCCGCAACGCGATGCGGCTGAGCCCGTTTGACCGGCACAACTTCTCCTTCTTCACCACCTGCGGCAATGCCAGCCTGGTGGCCGGCCGGCCGGCCGAGGCGGTGGCCTGGCTGGGCAAGGCCCTGCGGCTGAACCCCCACTACAACGCCGCGCG
>JANLZT010000028.1:0-3270 GCA_031366465.1 Betaproteobacteria bacterium
CCGCCGACCCGGCGCTGGCGCGAAAAGGGCGCGGCCTGTACAAAGACTTCTGCCAGAAATGCCACGGCTTGAACATGGTCTCCCCTGGCGGTGCGTTCTTTGACCTGCGCACCTTTCCGCTGAACGACAAACCCCGCTTTCTTGCCTCCGTGATGAACGGCAAACGCGCCATGCCGGCGTGGGGCGAGGTGTTGAAAGGTGACGATCTCGAGACCCTGTGGGCCTACGTGACGAGTGGCCAGGCCGGCAAGTGAGCGAGGCGAGGGCGACAAGGGGCGACAAGGGCAGAAGGGCAGAAGGGCAATAGGCCTACTCTCAGGCATGCCCCGCCGGCCGATCTGCCCGCAGATTGAGCTGGCCGGCCCGACGGCAGCGGCCTACTCGGCGGCGATCTTCAAAAACAGATCGCGATCCGGCGCAAAGTTGGCGTACAGCGGCAGCAGCGCACCGCCCAGGGCCCGCGCATCGCTGCCGATAGTGCCCGACAGCACGGCCGGGCGCGTCACACCCTCCCAGCTGTAGCGGTCCAGTGCCAGGGCCAGGCTTTGCTCCAGCGCAGCCTGCAGCTCGCGGCTGTAGGAGCCGTCGAGGATCACACTTTCCAGGTCCAGCAGGCAGGCCGCGCTGTTGACGGCCAGCGCCAGCGCCACGGCCGCCTCGGCCAGCCAGGCCTCGGTGTGCGCCAGCCAGGGTGCTTGCAGGGCCCGGGCATCGGCCACTGCGGTCAGGTCCAGGCCGGCAGCGCCATAGAGCAGCTCCAGGTTCAGCAGGGAGGCCACGCTCAGCAATTGCGGCGGGGTTGGCAGCCCCACCGCGCCGGCAGGCCCACGAGCGCTTTCACTCGCCAGCCCCCGCCCACGCCCCAGGCTGGCCACCGACAGCGGCAAGGACCCGATGGCCCCGGCATTGCCGTGCAGGCCGGCGCGCAGATGGCTGTCCAGCACCAGGCCGCCGCCGACAAAGGTGTCGACAAAGATGTAAAGAAAGCTCGGGATGCTGCGGCCCCGGCCGGCCACCAGCTCGGCCACGCAGGCGGCGGCGGTGTCCTTGACCAGTGCCACCGGCAAGTCGGTGAGCTGGGCCACCTCGGCCCGCAAATCTACCTGCGGCCACAGCGCGGCCACCTCTGGCGGCATCTCCAGCAGGGTCTGCCAGCCGCCCAGGTTGAGCGGCACCGCGATGCCCACGCCCTGCACCCGCTCGTACTCGGCCGGGCTGAGCAGGCTGCGGATCTCGGCCAGCCGCGCGCCGATCTGGGCCAGCACCGGCCCGGGCGCCGGGTAGCGGTAGTCGACCGCCCAGCGGCGCCGCACGGCGCCAGTGAAATCGACCAACAGCACATCAAAGCTGCGCCGGCCCACCTTGATGCCCACCGCAAAGGCGCCGTCCGGGTTGAGCGACAGGGGCACCGACGGCTGGCCGACCTTGCCGCGCTGCGGCTGGCCACGCAGCAGCAGGCCGTCGGCCTCCAGGCGCTTGCTGATGATCGAGACGGTCTGCGCCGTCAGGTGGGTGACTCGGGCCAGCTCGGCGCCGGGCAAGGCACCGTGCAGGCGGATGGCCTGCAGCACCACCCGCTCGTTGTACTGGCGCAGGCCGCCCTGGCTGGACCCGCGGGGCTTGAGCCGGCTGGCGGCGGGCTCAACCGCTGCGGCACGGCCGCCGGCTGAATCAAGCACGCAAGGCCTCGCCCAGCACGCCCTTTTTGAACAGGAAGTTGGCGTAGGGCTGCAGCTCGCCGGTGTGCACCACCGCATAGGCGCCCTTGACGCGCTGGTAGAAGGCAAAGCGTTCCATCGGCTGGCATTGTGCCGGCAACAATTGGCCGGCCGCCGCCAGGCTGTCGATCAGCTCGCGCTGCAGCGCGCTGCGGTAGCCGTCGGCACTGCCGCAGACCTTCATGAAGGCGGCCGGCTGGGCCACATGGGCGTCCAGTGGCAGCAGCGACAGCACCGCCTGGCAGGCTCGCAACATGCCGGCACCGGCCAGCACGACCAGCGGCTTGCCGGCGGCCAGGCTGGCGGCCGTGAAGTTGGCATCGGCGATGACGATCTCATCGCCATGGCCCATCTCGGCCAGCACCTTGAGCAGGTCGGGCGTCAGCAGCGGGTCGATGCCTTTGAGCATGGTCGGGGTCTGGGGCTTGTCTGTGGGTTGGCGCCAGGCTCAATGCACCAGCCTCAATGGGCCAGGCATTCAGCCGGGATGTCCTCGGGCCGCATCGCCCCGGTCATCACCGCCACGGTGTCGCTCATGCCGATCTTCTTGGGGTTGAGCACCGCCGCGCGCCGGCCCAGCCGGGCCACATGGATGCGGTCGGCGATCTCGAAGACATGCGGCATGTTGTGGCTGATCAGGATCACCGGCAGGCCCTTGTCGCGCACCCGACGGATCAGCTCGAGCACCATATTGCCTTCCTTCACGCCGAGTGCGGCGGTGGGCTCGTCCATGATCACCACATGCTGTGCGAAAGCCGCCGCGCGCGACACCGCCACGCACTGGCGCTGGCCGCCCGACAGCGTCTCGACGGCCTGCGTCATCGAGCGGATGCCCACCTTCAGCTCGTTCATGCGCTCGACGCTCTGGGCCAGCATCTTCTTCTTGTCCAGCATGCCCAGCACGCTGCCGAGCCAGCCTTCGCGCCGCAACTCGCGGCCCAGGAACAGGTTCTCGGCAATCGTCATCGCCGGGGCCACCGCCAGGTCTTGGTAGACCGTCTCGATGCCGACACGGCGGGCATCGATCGGGCTCTTGAAGTGGATGGGCTTACCGTCCAGCTCGATGCTGCCCTCGTCCGGGATGGTGGCGCCCGACAGGCACTTGATCAGGCTGGACTTGCCGGCGCCGTTGTCGCCGATCACCGCCAGGATCTCACCGGCGCGCAGCTCGAAGTCAGAGCCGTCCAGCGCGGTAACCTGGCCGTAACGCTTGACCAGGCCACGGGCCTGCATCACCAGTCTGTGCTCGCTCATGTCAACGGCCCCCCTTGCGTGAGAGTTGGTCCACCGTGACCGCCAGGATCACCAGGATGCCGGTCACCAGCACCTGGTAGACCGAATCGACCCCCATCAGCGTCAGGCCGTTGCGCAGCACGCCCACCACCACTGCGCCGATCAGCGTGCCCAGGATCACCCCGCGCCCGCCGAACAGGCTGGTGCCGCCCAGCACCACGGCGGTGATGGCGTCCAGGTTCTCGGTCTGGCCGGCGTTGGGGTCACCCACCCCGGTGCGCGACACCGACAACAGCGCGGCGATGCCGTAGAACACCCC
>JANLZT010000046.1:0-12380 GCA_031366465.1 Betaproteobacteria bacterium
GACTTGCAAGCCGGCGGCAATCGCCTTGAACTCGGTCAGCCGGCGGCGCTCGGCCGGGTCGTCGGTGGTGTGGGTCAGGTCGCCGGTGAAGACGACGAAATCCGGTGGCCGGGGCAGGGCGTTGACCGAGTAGGCAAAGCCTGCAACCTGGGCGGCCTTGCGGCCGAACAGGCCCCGGTGCGCCGGGCCAACCCCGTTGTAGTCCAGGCTGCGGCAGGCGGCGCAGCGCGCCTGGTAGAGCGCGCAGCCCAGCTCGGCGTTGCCGCCGACGGTTGCGGGTGTAGCGGGGGTGGGTGAGGGGGTGGGTGAGGGGGTGGTGAGGGGGTGGGTGCGGGGAGGGGTGCGGGGGTTGCCGGCGAGGCGGGTGCGGGCAATGCCAGCGCGGCGGCGGTGGCCAGGGCGGTCAGCAGATTCATGGGGCGGGACCTGTGCGGTGGAGGGGATGGGGTGGCTGCGCCCGGCCTTGATCGGTGCAGTCTTGGGCCCATACCCGAGGGCCGCGTCGGCTATTCCCCGGCGCTGGCCGGCGACGCCCTCCAAGTGTCAAGTCGCGGCTGCCATCGACACCGACGGCAAGGCCTGGACGCAGCGCTGGCGCAGCGCGGTCGGGCCGAACCACAGCACCAGCACCGTCCAGTCGGGCTCGGCCATCTCGCTCACCGCCAGGCCTTGGCGCAGGTCCAGGCTGGAGTCGAACCAGCCGCAGGCGCTGGCCTCCGGCGGCGTGTCGGCGGCTTGCGGCAGGGCGGGCTGCAGCGCCGCCTCGGGCGCTGGCGCCGCTTTGCAGGCGGCTGGCGCCAGCAGCGCACCGAGCAAGACCGGGGCGGCGGCAGCCTTGCGGCAAAGGCGAATGAGCAAGGGGGTCATGGCGGTCTCCGGGTGGGTGAGGGTTGCTGGCTGAGGCGCTGGGCATCGGCCGGGTTGCCGGGTTGGCATGGCGCCATGGTCGTGGCGGCGGGCCCGGCCCGCCATCGCCCTGCCGGGTGGGTCGCAGGGGGGCCTCACGCCAGCACCCCAGCCAGCACCCCAGCCCGCACCCCGGCCAGCCCCCCCGTGGGGGGGAGCGGCTTGGTGCGCTGTGTCACCATGCGCCACCCCCCCCACCCTCATCCCCCAGCGCTTGCCATGTGTGGACGCTATGTCGTGGCCTACGACCCGCAGACCCTGGTCTCGGGCTTCTCGCTCACCCGCATCCAGCCCTTCGAGCGGCGCTGGAACGTCACCCCGCAGTCAGCGGTGCCGGTGGTCTACCAGGCCCGCAGCGGCGAGCGGGTGGCCGAGTTGATGCGCTGGGGCCTGGTGCCGCACTGGGCCCGCGACCCCCGCATCGCGGCCAAGCTCAGCAATGCGCGCAGCGAGGGCCTGGCCGACAAGCCGTCGTTCCGCCAGGCCGTGCGGCGGCGCCGCTGCATCCTGCCGGCCAGCGGCTTCTACGAGTGGCAGCCGGCCACCGGTGCCGACGGCAAGGCCGCCAAACAGCCCTGGTTCATCAGCCCCCAGGGCCAGCCCTTTTTTGCGATGGCTGGCCTGTTCGAGGCCTGGCGCGCGGCCGCGCCGGCCGCCGATGCCGAGGCGGCGCCTGCACTGGCGCCCCAAGCCGGGCGGGCGTCATCGCCGGAGTGGTTGCTCACCTGCTGCGTAATCACCACCGCCGCCAATGCTCTGATGGCGCCTATCCACGAGCGCATGCCGGTGCTGCTGCGGCCCGAACACTGGGCCGCCTGGCTGGACCGTGGCCTGACCGACCCGGCGGCGTTGGCGCCCTTGATGACCGGCCTGGCCGACAGCGGGCCCGGCGCCATGCAGGCCTGGCCGGTCGGCCGCAGCGTCGGCCGTGCCAGTGCCGACGGCGCGGCACTGGCCGAGCCCTTGGCAGCCGGGCAGGCGCTGGCGCCCCGGCCCAGCATCGCCACCCCGCCCGATCAGGCGGGCGCGCCCGATGAGCCGGCTGCGCCCCGGCCCTCTGACTGACCGGGCATGCAGCGTGAATTGCGTCGCGACTGCCGCCCAGTTCCAGCCGCTGGCGCCAGCGCCCCGCCGTTACGCTGTGGCCCACCATGAGACTGCGCGCGCCCACCCCCCTGCCCAAAGCCGGCCAGCCCGACAACACCGAGGCCTGGCAGGACACCCAACCCGGTGGCCTGTGGGCCGAGCCCGCGCCGGTGCGGCGCCAGCCACCGCTGACCGAGGTGCTGCACGGCCTGGACGCACGCGAACTGGAAGGCCAGACGGTCTTCGATCAGCTCTTTGGCACCACCCCACAATGAACTAACGCCGGAAAACGGCGTGGTTGAAAAGCGCCGCTGTCTAGCTCAGCGGACTAGCGGCCAAAGGGCCGCACGCCGAACAGCCAGCCGTGGGCCCAGAAGGCCAGCAACGCCCAGAGCGCGATGCCGATCAGCACCGTCAGCGCGGTGGCGCGCCAGTTGCCAGCGGGGTATTGCAGCCCTTCTGCCCGGTCACGCTGGCGCGCGGCGCGAAAGGCCAACACCGCCCAGAGCCCGAAGCTGCCGAACAACAGCAAATCGGCCAGGCTGTTGTTGGCCAGCAAATGGGCCAGCGCCCAGACCTTGACGCCCAGCACCATCGGGTGGTGCAGCGCTGCCTTGATGCGGTTGCCGGGCAGCTCTGCCGCCGCCAGCAACACCAGTGAGATCAGCATCAGCAGGCCCGCCCCGTGACGCGCCCAGGCCGGCGTGGTCCACAGCACCACCGGGGCGGCGCGGGCCTGGCCAAAGCCCCAGACGATCAAGGCCAGGCCGGCCAGCGACAGCAGGGTGTAGAGGCCCTTCCAGCGGCCCTCGCCCAGCCGAGCCCGGGTGCGGCTGCGCCAGCCGTCGGCGACGATGCGCACCGAGTGCACGCCCAGGAACAGCAGCAGGCCGAGGATCAAGGCGGTCATGGTGGCGGGCTCCGGGGGTGGACGATCAATTCATTTGCGCGCCGGGCTGCCCAGGTACAGGCGCCACAGCCGGGCCAGGTCGGCCGTGCCGTCGCTGCCCTGCACCGCCGCAAAGCTGCGCTGGGCGTCGTCCAATTTGCCGGCCCGCCACTGCACCAGGCCCAGGTGCAGCAGTGCGTCGTCAGCGCGGCGCAGGCCGCCCTTGGCCTGGGCCTGGGTCAGCAAGGCCAGCGCCCGCTCGTGGGCGCCGGTGGCCGACACCGCCAGCCCCAGGTTGCTGGCGGCATTGCCGTCCTTGGCCTTGAGGGCTGCGGCTTCACCGTCGCTCAGGCCGGCGCGGTCACCGGCGGCAGCGCGGCCGCTGGCCTCGCGCAGCTTCTGGTCGGCGGTTGCATTGGCGTCCTGGCCCAGCAGGCCGCTGGCAAAGCCCTCGTCCAGCAGGGCCTGGGCCTCGGCCGGCAGGCCGGCCTGTTGCGCCCGGTAGGCCATGTCGCCCAGCTCGCCGGCGTCCAGCGGCACGCCCACCGCGCGGCGGAGGCGGTAGACGTCCAGGCGCAGGCGCTCGTCGGCAAAGCCGTCACGCCGCGCCAGGCGCGAGATCAACTCGGCCCAGTAGTCGGCCTTGCCGGTGGTGGCGGCCAGTTTTTCCAGCGTCAGGGTGTAGGCCGCCATGTCCTTGCTGGCGCTCTGGCTGGCCGCCAGCAGGCGCAGCGTGGCCTCGGGCGTGGCGCGCTTGGCGGCGTCGTCGGCGGCCACCAGCGGGCCGATCTCGCGCAGCACGCCGGCATGGTCGCCCACCACGCTGAGCACCTGCGGGTAGAGCCGGCGCAGCTCGGCGCTGCTGCCGCCGCTGTCCAGGTAGGACTTCATCAGCGCGGCGGCGCGCGGGTAGTCCTTGAGCTGCAACAGCATCTTGGCGGTCGACTCGGTGATCGGCTGGCGGTCGGTGGCGGCCAGCAAGGGCGACGCCAGCACCTGCTCAAAGATCTGCGCAGCGCCGGCCAGGTCGCCTGCGGCAAAGGCCGCCGGGCCCTTCAGGCGCTGGGTGATGAAGGTCTCGTAGGGTGTCAAGCCGGGCATTGCCTCGGCCTCGGCCAGGCGGGCCAGCGCATCTTTGTGGTTGCCGGCCTTGATCGCCTCTTGGGCCGCCTGCAGCGGCTTGGCCACCTCGGCCCGCAGGCTGGGGCCCGACGCGGCGGACGCGGCGGCCGAGGCCGGCGCGGCCGCTGCCGGGGCGGTCTGGGCCGCCGTGCCGGTCGCCATCACCAGCAGGCTGGCGGCCAGCGCCAAGCGCTGCAGCAGGGGGGCTGTGGGCGGGCGCCGCAGCGCTTTGGAGGGGGTGTCGGTCATGCTGTTCCGGCAGCGCCGGCCTGGTCAGGCGGATCAAGGGAAGCCGGAGTGTAGTCAGCGAAAGACACAAAAAAAGGCGGCCGAAGCCGCCTGCTGACCGTTGGTGCCCGCCCCCGATTACACCGGGGTGATGCCGGCAATCGCCCAGTCGGCCGAGCCATCGGCCGGGCGCACCAGATGCCACAGCTCATGGAAGGGCTGGGCGGGGGCATTGGCCTCTTCGCGGATCAGGCCCTGGTAGCGCACGGTGACGATGTCCTGCTGGTTCTCGCGCACGGTGTCGACCACCACAGCGTCGAGCTGCACCACGTCGGTCACCTGTTTGGCGCTGCCGCGATCCTGCAAGTCCAGGCGCAGCGAGGCAAACAGCTCGGGGGTGGTGAATTTGCGCAGGTCATCCAGATTGGCACTGTCATTGGCCGCCTGCAGCCGGATGAAGACCATCTTGGCCAGGCGCTCGAACTCGGCAGTGGCCATGCCACCGGGCAACGTGGTGGGCACTGCCGGCATTGCAGCCGGGGCCGCCAAGGGCGCAACAGCCACGGGTGCGGCGTCCAGCGCATTGCGCAGCATGGGCGCAGGCGTCTGTGCGGGCATCTGTGCAGGCATCTGCGGCTGGGCCGGCTGCCAACCCGAGCCACCGCCTGCACCGGCCCCGGCCAACTGCGGGCCGGCACCGGCCGAGCTGCCGCGCATACGGGCCATCACGAAGCGCACCGCCACAAAGGCCACCACCGCCAGCAAGGCCATCATCAAGAAACTGCCGATCGCACCACCCATCGCGCCGCCCATGCCGAGGTGGCTGAACAGTGCAGCCATCCCCAATCCTGCGGCCACGCCGGCCAGCGGCCCCATCCAGTTGCGCTTGGGCGGGGTGGCCGCAGCCGGCGCCGCCGCCGGCGTGTTGGCGGGGGCCGGCGCGGCGTTCTGGGCCGGCGTCTGGTGCGGAGTGGCATTGGCCGGCGGCGCTTGGCGCTGCATGCCGGCGGGTTTGCCACCGCCCAAGCGTTTGGCGTCGGCGTCACCGGGCGCAAAGCTCAGGGTGAGTGCGGCCAGGGTCAGCGATATCGCCAGAAGCAGTTGTTTCATAGCAGTCAGTCTCCGATTGGTTGCCAGTCCCGGCCCACCGACGGCAGCGCCGCGTGGGCGCTGGCCGGCCTGTGCCGGGCGGAGCGTATCGCAAATCACTTCATTGATGCGCCCGCCAGCGTGAGATGGTGCCGGCCCGGCCTTTGTCAAGGCCCGTCACCGGCGCGGCCGGCATGGCTCCCCCAAGCTGTGGAAGCGTCCTCAGGCATAGGGATTGCACGCTGGCGCGCCAGGTCCAGCATCAGCGTCCCACGGGTTGGCGGTCGCCGGCCCGGGCCTCTCAAACTGCTCCGAGGACACGTCATGGCTACCAAAGCTCTCACTGCAACCGCACTGGCCAACACCCTGACCAAGGCCAAGGCCCGATGGCATGCCGGCGACACCGATGTGTCCAAGCTCGACGAGGCCGAGCGCGCCAAGATGCTGGGCGCGATCCCCAGTGCCGAGTCGGCCAATTTCATGGCGGCGATGGCCGCTGCGCCGATGCTGGCCGCCGCACCCGGCTTTGCGCCGGCCGTCGATTGGCGCAACAAGGGTGGCAACCATGTCACCCCGGTACGCGACCAGGGCGGCTGTGGCTCTTGCGTGTCGTTCGGCAGCATGGGTTTGTTGGAATCGATGGCCCACATCGAGACCGGCCGCTGGGTCGATCTGTCCGAGGCCGATTCGCACTTTTGCTCGACCCACGGCGCCAATTGCGGCGGCTGGTGGCCCGACCAGTGTCTGGACCAGGTGATCGCCCGCGGCGTCTGCGACGAGGCCGGCTTCCCCTACCCCTCGGCCTTCCCCGGCAACAACATCCACGCCAGCCCGCCGACCTGCAAGCTGCCGGCCGACCGCGCCAGCCGCACCACCAAGCTCACCGCCCGGCATGCGCTGGGCGATGCCAATGCGGCCAAGAACCACCTCAGCAGTGTCGGCCCGATCACCGGCTGCCTGAGCGTTTTTCAAGACTTCTTCAGCTATGCCGGCGGCGTCTACCACCATGTCACCGGCAGCCTGGCGGGCGGCCACTGCGTGCTGGTGATCGGCTACTCCGAGGCCGAGCAGTGCTGGATCATCAAAAACTCCTGGGGCACTGGCTGGGGCATCGGCGGTTTTGGCAAGATCGCCTATGCCGACCTGATGTTCAACGGCTCGTTCTTCCCGATGTATGGCGCCACCGGGGTGCAACTGCCGGCCAGCGGCTGGCAGTCACTGGGCGGCAAGCTCACCACCGAGCCGGTGATCGGCACCAACAAGGACGGCCGCCTGGAGGCCTTTGCCCGCGGCACCGACAACGCGCTGTGGCACTGCTGGCAGATGACGCCCGGCGGCACCTGGAGCGGCTGGGCCTCGCGCGGCGGCGTGATCACCAGCGTGCCCAGCGTGGCCAGCAATGCCGACGGCCGGCTGGAGGTGTTTGCCCGCGGCACCGACGGCGCGCTCTGGCACATCTGGCAGACCGCGCCCAACAGCAGCTGGGGCGGCTGGGCGTCCTTGGGCGGCGTCATCACCAGCGACCCCAGCGCCACCCGCAATGCCGACGGCCGGCTGGAGGTGTTTGCGCGCGGCACCGACGGCGCGCTGTGGCACATCTGGCAGAAGGGCGGCCAGCAGGGCTGGAGCGGTTGGGCCGGGCTGGGCGTGCAGTTCTCGGGCAACCCGGTGGCCGGCAACAATCTGGACGGCCGCATCGAGGTCTTCATGGTCGGCAACACCGGCGCCTTGCTGCATATCTGGCAGACCGCGCCCAACAACGGCTGGTCGGGCTGGGCCTCGCTGGGCGGCGTGCTGACCAGTGAGCTGGCGGTGGGCAACCATGCCAACGGCCGGCTGGCGGTGATGGGCCGCGGCACCGATGGCGCGCTGTGGGTGATCTCGCAGGTGGTGCCCAACTCCAGCTGGGTTGGATGGTCGTCGCTGGGCGGTGTGATCACCAGCAGCCCGGCGCTGGGCCGCAACAAGGACGGCCGGCTCGAAGCCTTTGCGCGCGGCACCGACGGCGCGCTCTGGCACATCTGGCAGACCGCTGCCAATGGCGGCTGGAGCGGCTGGGGCTCGCTGGGCGGCGGCATCGTGGGCGACCAGGCGGTGGCCAGCAACAAGGACGGCCGGCTGGAGGTCTTTGTGCGCGGCACCGACCTGGGCCTGTGGCACCGCTGGCAGACCGCTGCCAACAACGGCTGGAACTGATAGCCCGGCTTTGTCCAACGCGGCTGCCGGGCGCATGATTCGTGCCCGGCAGCCGCCCCTCTTGACAGGAGTCCCCCAATGCCCGCCATCGACCATCCACCCATGCACCTGCAGGCCAGCACCGGCCAGCCGGTGTCGATCTTGCTCGAATCAACACCCGGTGCCGGGGTGGTCTGGCAAGCCCCCGCCGCCCCGGCCCACTGCAGCTTGAGCGATGCCGGCGCGTTGCCCAGCGGCGGCGGCGTGGGCGGGTCGGCCACCCAGCGCTTTGTGCTGACCTGCAGCCAGGCCGGTGAGCAGCATCTGCGCTTCGAGCTCAAGCGCCCCTGGGAGAGCGAGGTGCGGGCCGTCCAGCCGGTGGTGGTGAAGGTCACCTGATCCGTCATCTCGGCCCGGCCCGGGCGCCGTCTTTTTTGTCACCAGTCGTAGCAAGCAGGCTGCGATTTGCCAGGTTTGCGGCCTCGGCAGGTGAGAACTCAATCAAAGTGAAATAAACAGGCCCAATCTTGAGCAAGATTGCGCCAAAACGCGAAAAATCGCATCGACTGCGCCCCGCAGTCGTGGGATGACAAATGCCGACGCACAGGCTAGGTTCGCACCAAGCGTGCATTCCATCGCGTAGTCACCCGTATCAGCAACTTGACAGGCGAGGCCCCTCATGAAATCCAACGCTTTTTTCACGGCCCTGGTGGCTCTGGCGGCTCTGGCTCGTGCCGGCTCGGTCCAGGCCCTGACCACCGCCGACTTCGCGGCCTTCAGCGTCAGCTATGACGCCAGCACCAGCTTCACCGAGATCGATTTCAGCTTCGATGGCGGCGGTGGCTCCACCGGTTTTGGCTGGAATGTCGATCCGTCGGTCAACGTCATCAGCTTTGGCGCCCCCACCTCGTTGCCCTTCGCGCTGCCGGCCTTCACCATCAACGTCAAGCCGGGCTGGACGCTCAGCGGCCCGGTCACCGGCTTCATCGGCAACCTGGTGTTCAACGAGGTGGGTGCCGGTGCCAGCACCTCGGCGTCGGTGGCGGGCCTGGTGTCGGTTGACGGCAGCCCGGCCCTGCCCTTTGGTGGCGCGCTGTCCCGGGTGCCGTCGCCCACCCCGCCGGTGCCGGGCTACACCGGGGGCACGTTCATGGCCACCCAGACCGTGCCGGTGGGCGGCTTCAGCAGCTTCAACTTCTCGGGCGGCACGCTGACGCTGGCGGCCGGCGGGGGCTTCTTCTCCAGCATCGTCGGCCAATCGCAGAACCAGTTGTCGATCGGCCTGGTTGCGATACCGGTGCCGGTGCCTGAGCCCGAGGCCGCCGCGCTGCTGCTGGCCGGCCTGCTGACCTTGGGCTCGCTGTCCTACCGCCGCGGCCGCAGTTGACGCCTGCGCGGCAGCCGCATCACAAGGGGCCTTCGGGCCCTACTTTCTGGCCGGCCGCAAAGTAGCGCTCGGCGCAGCGCGCCAGGGCCTGGCGCGGTGATCGTTGCAGCGCGCACAGCAGGCCAAAGCTGGCCTCGGCCGAGAATCGCCGCTGCACGTCGCGGCGGATGCGCAGCCACAGCTCGGCCGTCACTTCGGCATCGGCCAGCGCGCGGTGGGCCCGGCCGGCCGGCGCAATGCCGTGGAAAGCCGCCAGGCTGCCCAGCTTGTGGTTGGGCGCCTCGGGGTAGAGGCGGCGCGACAGCAGCAGGGTGCAGGCAAAGTCGTCGGTCACCGGGGCGTGCTGGCGCAGCGCAGCCAGGCTGTGTTCGTGGCGCCAGAACGACCGGTCGAAGCTGGCGTTGTGCGCCACCACGCCGCAGCCCTGGGTGAAGCGCGCCACCTCCCGCATCACCTCGGCGGCCGGCGGTGCCGATGCCAACATGCGGTTGCTGATGCCGGTGAGCTGCTCGATGAAGGGCGGCACCCAGGCGCCACTGCGCATCAGGCTGGCAAAGCGGTCGACGATGCGGCCGCCGCGCACCAGCACGGCGGCGATCTCGGTGGCCCGCGCCCCCATCGCCGGGCTCATGCCGGTGGTCTCGAAGTCGATGATGGCGATGGTGTCGGGGTCAGAGTCGGGCGCTTTGTCTGGCATCCGCGCATTGTCGTTGGCGAGACGCCGCTACCCCCCTGCCCCTGGCTAGACTGCCGCAACCCAAAACGCTCTGGAGCCGCACATGCCCACTCTGCCCTTGCGCCGCGCCTTGCTGGCACTTGCCGCCCTCACCGGCCTGGCCGCAGCGGCGCCCAGTGCGCTGGCCCAGGCCTTCCCCAACCGGCCGATCACGCTGATCGTGCCCTGGCCGGCCGGCGGCAGCACCGACCGCCACCTGCGCACCCTGGCCGAGGCCGCCGCCAAGCAGCTGGGCCAGAACGTGATCGTGCAAAACGTGCCCGGCGGCGGTGGCACCACCGGGCCGGGCAATATGGCGCTCAATGCCAAGCCCGACGGCTACACGATTGCCCAGTTCCCGATGGGCATGCTGCGCATCCCGCACATGCAGAAGACGGCCTGGCACCCGATCAACGATTTCAGCCACATCATCGGCATCACCGGCTACACCTTCGGCTTTGTGGTGCGCAGCGATTCGCCCTACAAGGCCTTTGGCGATTTTCTGGAGGCCGCGCGCAAGCAGCCCGGCAAGATCGACTTTGGGTCCACCGGCACCGGCACCAGCCCGCACCTGCTGATCGAGGAGTTGGCCGACGAGGCCAAGGTGCAACTCAACCACATCCCGTTCAAGGGCAATGCCGATCTGATGCAGGCCTTGCTGGGTGGCCATGTGATGAGCGCCAGCGACGCCACCGGCTGGGACAAGTTTGTCGATGCCGGCCAGATGCGCCTGCTGGTGAGCTTTGGCGAGCAGCGCATCAAGCGCTGGCCCAATGTGCCCACCGCCAAGGAGCTGGGCTACAAGGTGGTGGCCAATTCGCCCTATGGCCTGGTCGGCCCCAAGGGCATGGACCCGGCCGTGATGAAAACGCTGCACGACGCCTTCAAGAAAGCCATGGACGACCCCAAGCATGTCGAGGTGCTGGAGCAACTGAACCAGCCCGTCTGGTACAAAAATAGCGCCGACTACGCCGCCTGGGCCCGCGAGACCCTGGTCAAGGAGCGGCTGCTGATCGAGCGCCTGGGCCTGGCCGGCAAATAAGCCCGCCGCAACGCGGGCTGCTGGTCAACACCGATGCCGCTGCCTGCCGGGTCAAGCATGATGGCCACCGCCCAGCACTGCTGAGCACCCCCGAGGAGACCCACCCCATGCCAAGCCTCAACGTCAACGGTCGCAGCCTCAGCCATGACGCCGAGCCCGACACCCCGCTGCTGTGGGTGTTGCGCGAACAACTCGGCCTGACCGGCACCAAATACGGCTGCGGCATCGCCCAGTGCGGCGCCTGCACCGTGCACATCGACGGCGTGCCCACCCGGTCTTGCGTGCGGCCGGTGTCGTCCATCGGCGCGGCCGAGCAGATCACCACCATCGAGGGCCTGTCGCCCGATGGCCAGCACCCGCTGCAAAAGGCCTGGATCAAGCTGGATGTGCCGCAATGCGGCTTCTGCCAGTCGGGCATGTTGATGGCGGCGGCGGCGCTGCTCAAGGCCAAGCCCAAGCCCAGCGAAGGCGACATCCGCGACGCCATGACCAATATCTGCCGCTGCGGCACCTACAACCGGGTGCAGGCCGCCATCCAACTGGCGGCCCAGGGCTGAACCGCAATGGCACACACCCTGAACCCCGACAAGCTGGCAGCCAAGCCCCTGGACAGCAGCGCCGGCCGCCTGAACCGGCGCGGCTTCATCGCCACCAGCGTGGCCGGCGCGGGCGGGCTGATGCTGAGCTTTCACGCGCCGCTGGTGGATGCCCAGGCTGGCGCGGCCCAAGCCGGTGCGGCCCAAGCTGGCGCTGCGATAGCCCCCGAGATCAACTGCTGGGTGCAAATCAAAGCCGACGACAGCGTGGTGGTGCGCATCGCCCGCAGCGAGATGGGCCAGGGCACGCTCACCGGCCTGGCCCAACTGGTGGCCGAGGAGCTGGACTGCGATTGGGCCAAGGTCAGCACCGAATACCCCACGCCCGGCCAGAACCTGGCGCGCCAGCGCGTCTGGGGCAACTTCTCCACCGGCGGCAGCCGCGGCATCCGCGAATCGCACGACTACGTGCGCAAGGGCGGTGCCGCCGCCCGCATGATGCTGGTGCAGGCCGCCGCCGATGGCTGGGGCGTGCCGGCGGCCGACTGCAAGACCGCCAAGGGCGTGATCAGCCACGGCGCCAGCGGCCGCAGCACCCGCTACGGCGCGGTGGCCGAGGCCGCCGGCAAGCTCAAGGCGCCCACCGAGGTGGCGCTCAAAGACCCCAAGGACTGGTCAATAGCCGGCAAGCCCCTGCCGCGCCTGGACACGGCGGCCAAGACCAATGGCTCGCAGGTCTACGGCATGGATTTCAAGCTGCCGGGGATGTTGAACGCGGCCATCCGCGACTGCCCAGTCGTCGGCGGCAAGGTCAGGCGCTTCGATGCGGCGGCGATCCTGAAACGCCCTGGCATCAAGGCCGTGGTGCCCGTCGGCGAGACCGCAGTAGCCGTGGTGGCCGACACCTGGTGGCGGGCCAAGACCGCACTCGACGCGCTCGACATCGAGTGGGACGAGGGCCCCAACGCCAAGCTGGGCAGCGCCGACATCGCGGCGATGCTCAAGGCCGGGCTGGACGCCCCCGAGGCCTTTGTCGGCAGCCAGGCCGGCCAGCCCAAAGAGGCCCTGGCCGGCGCCGCCCGCACGCTGGAGGCGGTGTATGCCTACCCCTACCAGAACCATGCCTGCATGGAGGTGATGAACGCCACCGCGCGCTGGACTTCGGAACGCTGCGAGGTCTGGACCCCCACCCAGAACGGCGAGGC
>JANLZT010000049.1:0-8518 GCA_031366465.1 Betaproteobacteria bacterium
CGCCGCTGGCTGGGCTGGCTGGGCCTGGGCAAGGTGCCGGGGGATTTCAGCCTGCGCTGTTTTGGCCGCGAGTTCTTTGTGCCATTGGGCTCCAGCGTGGTGCTCAGCATCGTGGTGATGCTGCTGGTGCATTGGTATTGACTGCGGCGCGGTGCAGACCGGGCCTTGTCCGGTTGGTTGCGACCAGCGGCCATGTCACCATGCCTCCTGGGCTTGGGGCCCGGATTCGCGCCCGTTTGCAATCAGATCGGGCCGACGGGCCCTGCTCGACGAGCATCGTCTGCGGCCTGCGCTGGCAGGCTTGGCCGACCGGTCTGGGGCTGGGAGATCGGGTTTGTGAGGACCTGCATAGCGACCCATTGTTGACCCTCGGCGGCGAGTTCTGAGCGTTGGCTTCGCACCGTGTAGTTGCCCGCCCGTGTCACTGCACTCAGCGGGCTCGCCGTCCCTCAGCTCACACCCACCGGCCTAGTGTCCATACTGCGGAAGATCGGGAGTGAGACCCGATCTTGTGCGAAGATCGGGCACGATACCCGATCTTCGCTCGCTCCCGATCCCTCAATGCAACTCATCACGACGCGCGATGCGACACGGCTCACGGGCCTCTCGACGGAACAACTCCGCGAGTGGACGAGCCGCCGTGCGTTGATCCTTCCCGATGTGAAGCCCAAAGGGCATGGATCACCGGCGCGCTACTCGTGGCAGACGATTTTGCTGTTGAGGCTGGCAGTCGTGCTGCGGGACCGCTTCAAACTGGAATTGCACGCCCACCGCGACCTGTTTGCCGAATTGGGAGCGGGCTTGGCTCGCACATCCTTCCTGTCGCTGTGGGGCAAGTCTCTGGCCCTCTATGGCGGGTCCCAATGGGGGGTGATCGATCCGCGCGACGAGGGTGCGGCCATCGACGATTGCATCGTGTTGCGGCTTGACCCACATTTACAGCAGTTGTCGGACAGCTTTTCTCTCCCCAAACCCGCAGCGCCCGGGCAGTTTCAGCTTTTCCCGACCCTAGGCGTGATGGCGGATGCCGCAGTCAACGATGCAACCGGGCGCCACAAGCATGGGTAGCGCCGCGTTCACGAAGGCCTTGATGGCAACCGGCTATCTTTTGCCCGATGGCAGGCCGGCACCGGGATTGGCGCGTGCGGGGGAAGATGCGGGAGCACGCCTGCGCTCTGTCCTGTCGGACAGCCGCGTGGGTCTGCAGGCCGAAGCGGTCTTTTCGGCGCAGAGTGTGCCGACGGCGATTTTCAAGGACGCGGGCGAGGAGGCCCCTTCGGAGCGGCAGATCGCCCATTGGCATGAAGCCGCGTGGAACGTGGGCGTGGCGCCGTTGCTGTGGATCATCACGCCAACTGACGTGCGCCTGTACGACTGCTATGCATCGCCTGCCAAAAAAAGTCCGCAGCAGATCGCGACCGAGCCGCTGGATGTGTTTTCCTTGCAAGCGCAAGACAGGCTGCGATCCTTGGATGCCATGTGCGGGCGCTACGCCACCGAAACGGGGGCGTTCTGGTCTAGCGCCATCGGCCGGCGGATTGATCGTCGGCACCGGGTTGACCGCCAGTTGCTCGATGAAATCAACGTGCTCGAAGACCGGTTGACTCGTCTATCGCCTGCCAATGGCCGGCCACTGCCGGATGACGAGGAGAAGCAGGCTTCGCGCGACTTTGCGCAGCGCCTGATTGGCCGCTGCATCTTCACGTCCTACCTTGTCGATCGCAGCATTGCGCAACCTTTTCTGCCGCAAGAGTCTTCGGCCGATGTGGCGGGCATGTTCGCCACGGTTGATTCTGCCTTCAAGCTGTTTCAGTGGCTGCGCAGCACCTTCAACGGTGACCTGTTCCCGATGAATGATCCGGGTGCTGAGCACCAGCGTCTAAGTGATGCGCATCTGGAACTGCTGCGCGACTTCATTGAAGGGCGCAGCCTGCTGTCGGGCCAAAGTCGATTGTTCCGTTTCCGTTTTGACGCTATTCCTATTGACCTTATCAGCTCGATCTACCAGCAATTCGCTCGGTCGAGTGCGGCGGATGATGCGCACACGCAGGGGCTGCACTACACACCTGTCGAGCTTGTCCATCTGACACTTGATCCAGTGTTCGAGGCACTTCCTGCAAGCGCACGGGTGATCGATCCGACATGTGGATCAGGTGCATTCCTCGTGGAGGCCTTCCGGCGGCTGGTCTGGAAGCGCACGCAGGGCAAGGCCGCGAGCCGCTCTATCGTGCGCGACGTGCTCTACAAGCAGCTCTATGGGATCGACATCAACAGGTCCGCACTGGGCATCGCGGCGTTTAGCCTATACCTCGCCGCATTGGAACTCGATGAGGAGCCGGTTCACGATATCCAGGACCTGAAGTTCCATCACCTGATAGGCGTCACGCTCTTCGAAGCTGATACGGTTCATGACGACCTGCCGTCCCTTGTGACGGACCGCCCGTTCGATGCGGTCGTTGGCAATCCTCCGTGGACCTTTGTGAGAAAGGCGGTCGCACCACGCAAGCGCAAGACAGACGACATTCAATCCAGCCGGCCGCGGCGTAGCCCTGATCAGGACTTTTTGTGGGTGGCCTCCCGCTTGGCGGGTGACGCCGGGCGCATTGGCATGATCATGAAGGCATCGCCGTTCTTCTCAAGGGACGTTCATGCGATCCAGTCGCGAGAGGCGCTTTTTGGCCTGCTCCGTCCTGTCGCATTGGTGAATCTTTCGGCGTTGCGTAAGGAAAATCTATTCCCGGATGCAACCGGGCCGGCGCTGCTGTTTTTTAGCCGCTGCGCATTGGTGGATCAGGATGACCGCATGTTGGTGGGATCGATTCCGTGGACGCCGGATTTCCGGCGAAATGGGGTCTTTCATGTCGGCCCGGGCGAACTGAAGAGTCTGCCGCTATCGCGAGTGTTGCGGACGCCGGCAATGCTTAAGGCGACTGCATTCGGCACTGCGCGGGATGGCTGGTTGATAGAGAAACTGGAGCGCACATTTCCAACATTTGAGACGGTGCTGGTGGATGCCCAGCTTGACGCGAGGGGGCAGGGGTTTCAGGTAGAAGGTGGGGACATCAACTTTCCGCCAGACTACTATTACGCGCTCAGGGTAGTGACTCCAGCAGGCTATAGACCGTTTCAAATTCATCCGAATTTGCTGGAACGTTTCAAACATCAGTCCCTGCATCGAATCCGCAAGCCGGTAATTTTTGAAGGGCCCTTGCTTCTTTGCCCGAAGGGAAACTTCGCCGCGGCAGTCGAACCTGGAAGGTATAGCGCATCCGTAAGTGCCGATAGTGTTCTGTACAACAAGAACTTCTACGGTATCTCGTTTGTTGGCAAGGATCTCGCGGCAGCGAAAGTGTTGTCAGGCATTTTGAATTCAAGCCTGTCCGCCTTCCAACTGATATTTGGTGGAAGCACCTGGGGCCTTGAGCGCCCAACGGTGGAGCCGAGCGATCTGCTTGCGTTGCGGGTACCGAATCTGGACAAGGTCGACGCCTCCTTGTTGGAGGCCGTGCTGTCTGCGGAGAGTGCAGTTGCAGATGCGCCCGATGATCCGGAGTCGATCGCGGACCTGGACCACGCCGTGTGCGAACTGTATGGCCTGGAGCGCGATGAAGCCATTCTCGCGAGCGACAGTGTCCAGCGCGCCCGCGCGCTTCTGTTTGAAGGCAAGGCGCAGCACTTGAGTCTGGTGAAAAGGCCTTCCTCTGATGACCTCACGGCGTATGCCAGTGAAGTTGTACGAACGGTCAACGCCTATCTGCGTGCCCGCGGCAAGCGGCATCTGGAGGCCGTCATCTATCCACGGTACGTCACCGTTGGAAATGCCATCGGCGGCACGCCAAGTATGGATGCGGTCAGATTCGCCATGGTGGCTGGTGCGCCGACGGATGTCCCCAGCGTGCATCAGGGGAGCGACGCGGAGATTGCACGGCTCTCAGCACTTTTCCGTGGACAGGTCAGTTCGGACGCTCCCCCGTACCTCAACGAGCGGCGGCAGCTCCGGATTTACGACGAGAACGTACTTTTCATTCTGAAGCCCTCCGAGGCTCGCTATTGGACACGGACGGCTGGTCTCAATGACGGAGATGCCGTTCTGGCGGATCATTGGATCAAGGGGCTTCATGCATCTGTCGCCTGACCTACCCGTTGGGCGACCTTCCTTTGATCTGTCGGAGGATCAACTCGCCACGGTGGTCGATCTTCTATGCCGCGGCGTTGCTGCTGCCAGGCCATTGCTGCAGCCCGGGATGCTGGAAGTTCCGATCACCAACCAGGTGAAGAAAGCCATGCGGCGGCTGAAAAAGGAACTCGGCCTCTCCAATCTGGAGATCACGGGCGAGTTCGAACTGCTGGACCTGAGCAATGACGATCCCGACGTGCTTGGCCGAATCGACGTCATTCTTCGCTTCCTGCATCAGTTCGGAGACGAGGAAGCCTATCTGGGCGTCGAATGCAAGCGAGTGGGGAATGGGGAGTCCGCCCTGAATCAGCGCTACGTTACCCGAGGGGTTGATCGTTTCGTCACCGGGCAATACGCGACCGGCCATCACTGGGGAATGATGCTCGGGTATGTGCTGAGGCTGCCGAGTGCAGCTTTGGTGCGCGGTATCGACGCACGAATACGTGCGACCTATGGCGAAGCGGCAAGACTGGATGACCTGGACGCTCATGCCGATGCGCTGTCCATGCACTCGGGCGATCTTGCGCAGGGAACGGCTGGGCATGTCATTCGCTTGATGCACATCTTCGTAGACACAACACCAGCGGCTGCGATCACGAATGCCGTGGTGTCGGGTTAGATCGCTGACGCGCAGCCGGGCAGCGTAGCCATGGGACAGGCGTCATGGTGCTCAGGAATACACCACCAACCGTTGGCTGCGGCCACCCACAGATTTCAGTCGAACTGATCACCACGCCTCAGCTTTGCGATGAACGTTCGGCTTCGGGACCACTGTACTGCCCAGCGGGCCTCAGCCTTGCCAAGATGAACGGCTGAATTCAGCCTCAAGCCGCCGCACGGTGGTGTGACCCCACCGACCCCATCTGTTTAGGGTTGTTGGATACCTGACCGGCGAGCGTAGCGGCGCGTCGATCCGCCAAGAGCTGAGAGCAGGTGTCGCACAACCCTAGACAATCCCGGGTACTGGTCAATGTCAGCTATACGGCGCGCCATCCAGGCCCGATGACGCGGGACATCGCACCCGAGGTCGGCTGCCAGCCCGGTCGCACACCTGCCATCCACGCTGCAGACATGTTCACCGACAGACCTGGCGACGCAGCGACGCACACCGTGGCTGCACGTCATCGCTCCTGCGCTCAAGCCGCGCCACCGGGCGCATCCTGCGAGCCCAGCGCCCGCGTCCGCGCCGCAGCAATCGCCTGCCCGATCGCCGGCCCACCCAAGCCACGCGCCGCCGCATCGGCCGCCACCGCCGTGGTGTCCACCGCCCGGGCCAGCGCCAGCGCGCCCAGCAGCAGTGCCCGCTGCGGATAAGCCTGATCCTCCAAGCCCAGCCGCCCCCGCGCATCGCACTCGCAGGCCAGCAGCAGGCCGGCAAAGCGATCCGGCCGGCGCCAGGCATCGCAGCGATCAAACAGCCGCACCAGCGCGGCCGGGCCCAGCGCGCTGCTGCGGTGCACGTTGCCGTGCTCGCGAGCGGTCAATTCAGCCAGCTCGCGGCAGTCAGTGGGCACCCGCCAGCGCTCGCCCACCTGGCGGGCCAGCTTGACGCTGCGCGCTTCGTGGGCGATGTGGCGCGGCCAGTCCTCGGGCGGGGTGCTGCCCTTGCCCAGGTCATGGCACAGGCAGGCGTAGCGCACGGCCAGCGGCGCCTGCAGGCGCGCAGCCTGCACCAGCACCATCATCAGGTGCACGCCGGTGTCGATCTCGGGGTGGTGCAGGGCGGGTTGCGGCACGCCCCACAGGCGGTCCACCTCGGGCAGCAGCCGGGCCAGCGCGCCGCAGCCGCGCAGCACCTCGAACATTCGGTCGGGGCGGGCCTCCATCAACCCGCGCGACAGCTCTTGCCACACCCGCTCGGGCACCAGGGCGTCGACCTCGCCACCCTCCACCATCCGGCGCAGCAGGGCCTGGGTCTCGGGCGCGATGCTGAAGTCTGCAAAGCGCGCGGCAAAACGGGCCAGCCGCAGCAGCCGCACCGGGTCTTCGACAAAGGCCGGGCCGACATGGCGCAGCAGCCGCTGCTGCAGGTCTTGCTGGCCCTTGAAGGGGTCGATCAGCGTGCCGGTGTCGGGGTCTTGGGCGATGGCGTTGATGGTCAGGTCTCGGCGAGCCAGGTCTTGTTCCAGCGTGACATCGGGTGCGGCGTGCACGATGAAGCCCTGGTAGCCGCGGCCGCTTTTGCGCTCGGTGCGGGCCAGCGCGTATTCCTCGTGGCTGGCCGGGTGCAAGAAGACCGGGAAGTCACGCCCCACCGGGGTGTAGCCGGCTTGCACCATGGCCTCGGGCGTGCTGCCCACCACCACCCAGTCGCGGTCGCCGGCTGGGCCGGGGCCTGGGCTGATCGCCAGGCCCAGCAGCCGGTCGCGCACCGCGCCGCCGACCAGGTAGGCCTTCATCGGCGGCGCGGGTCGGCCGGCTGGAAATGCCCGGCCAGCGTGGCCAGGGCCGCCGACGTGATGCCCAGGCTGGCCAGGCCCGGCAGACTGCCGCTGGCGACGTTGGGCACCCGCATCGACAATATGTTGTCGCGCGACATCAGCGGCTCACCCGGCAGCAGGCCCATCAGCGCGGCCTGCAGCAGGCCCAGGCTCTCCGGCAGCGCCAGCACGGGGCGGCGGCAGCCGGCCATCTCACCCACCTGCTGCACGATCTGCTGGAGCGTCAAGACCTCGGGCCCGGCGCATTCGATCAGTGGGCCGGGTGCTTGCGAAGCGGCCAATGCTTGCACCACCGCCTGTGCCACATCCCCCACCCACACCGGCTGGAAGCGGGCTTGGGCACCGGCCAGCGGCAGCACCGGCAACAGGCGCTGCAGGGCGGCAAACAGATTGGTGAAACGGTCCTCGGCACCAAAGATCACCGACGGCCGCAGGATGGTCAGCGCCAGGCCCTGCTGCCGGGCGGCGGCCAGCCACACCGCCTCGCCCGCCGCCTTGCGGCGCAGATAGGCCGACGGCGCATCGGCCGCCACCCCCAGCGCGCTGACATGCACCACCCGTTTGACGCCGGCCGCAGTGCAGGCAGCGGCCAACTGGCGCGGCAGTTGCACATGCACGCGGTCAAAGTCGGCCGGGCTGCCGTGCAGGATGGCCACCAGGTGCACCAGCGCGTCGGCGCCGGCCAACAGGCCGGGCAGCGCAACGGCGTCGTGCACATTGCAGGCCAACAAATCGACGGTGGGCAGCACCTGCAGCGCACGGCCGTTGGCCAGGCGCCGGCTGGGCACCACCAAACGGGTTTGCGGGTTGTGGGCAAACAGCCGCTCGCAAACGTTGCGGCCAACAAAGCCGGTGCCACCGGTGATCACGATTTTTTGCATGGGCCCTTTTTGCATCAGCCCGTTCAGGGCAATTCGGTGTTGGGCGCCCTGGCGTTGGGGTCGCGGGGGCCCACGCCCTTGCCCAGGCGCGGCCGCAGCAGCGGGGGCTTGCTGCTGTCTTGCAGCGCGGCGTAGACGGCGGCGTTGGACAGCACCTTCTTGACGTAGTCGCGGGTTTCGGTGAACGGGATGGTCTCGGCCCAGGCGGCGGTCTCCAGCAGCGCGCCCTCGCGCCAGCGCCGCGGCCGGCCCGGGCCGGCGTTGTAGGCGGCGGCAGCCATCGCCTGCGAGCCCTCCAGGTCGTCGAGCATCAGCCGCAGGTATTGGGTGCCCAGCAGCAGGTTGGTGGCGGGGTCACTGATGCGCTCGGGGTTGCGCCAATCCAGGCCGATCTTGCGGGCCACCCACTGCGCCGTGCCGGGCATCACCTGCATCAGGCCGCTGGCGCCCACCGCCGAGCGCAATTGCGGCATGAAGCGGGTCTCTTGGCGGATCAGGCCGAACACCAGCGCCGGCTCCAGCCCGGCGCTGCTGGCGGCCTGCTGGATTTGCGTCGCAAACGGCATCGGGTAGCGCAGGCCGGTGTCGATCTCGCTGCGGCTGCGCTCGGCGGTGTTGATGCACAGCTGCCAGTCGCTGCGCTCGCAGGCCAGCCGGGCGGCGGCCAGCAGCTCGCGGTCACTCATGCCGCGCAGAGCGAAGTTCCATTCGCGGCGGGCCTCGTCGCGCAGGCCCAGGTCCACCAGCATCAAGGCCCGTGCCAGGCCGGGGTGGTTGATGGCATTGCTGCGCTCGGCAGCGCTGGGCAGTGCCGGGGCGGCTGGCAGGGCCTGGGGCTGGCCCAGGTCTTCGGCGGCCAACTGGGGATAAAAGCCCAGCGGGCCGGCGATGGACGCCATGCCGTTGCGGGCCTCGGCGCGTTGGGCCTCGGCGTCGGCGCCATCACCTGCGGTGCCGGCCAGGGCGCGCGATTTCCAGTAGACCCAGGCCGGGTCGTGCTGCTCGGCCGGGCTCATCAG
>JANLZT010000423.1:0-8499 GCA_031366465.1 Betaproteobacteria bacterium
TGGCTTCGCGCCGGTGCTGCTGGAGACCTTCGTCGAGAGCCCCCGTCACAAGGGAACGTGCTACCGCGCAGCCAACTGGCAATTGGTCGGGCGGACCACCGGCCGGGGCAAGACAAGCACCGCACACGCTGCTGGGCTTCCAGCCAAGGACGTGTGGATATACCCGTTGCGCAAGGACTTCAGACGCGTCCTGGCGGAGTAGTTTCGGCGCCAAACGGGTTCACCGAATGTTTACGAACTTCGGCGGAATGGGCGCGGGAAGAGCGCAAAGCAAAACGCCAACCTCGCGGCCGGCGTTTCCCAACTCATAAGTTGTTGTTTTTGTTCGAGAATTTTGGTTGCGGGGGCAAGATTTGAACTTGCGACCTTTGGGTTATGAGCCCAACGAGCTACCAGGCTGCTCCACCCCGCGACTGAGCTTTAAAGTATAGCCTATCTTTCTGTCTCGGTGGAAGTGTTGATCCATCTATGTCAGGGACAGACAGCTTGACAGCGCTTCTTTGCGATTTTGCGCCAGCACTGGTCTACAAGCCTGCGCGGGTCAAGGACGCTCCAAAACGATCAGCGCCCTGAAAACCCACCACCCGAGCAGCCACGATCTCTTGGCCGTGTCCATCAAAGAACAAGGTGCCCGGTGGGCCAAAGAGCTTGAAGCGGCGCAGCAAGCTACGTTGTGCCTCGGTGTTGGCCGTCACATCGGCCTTGAGCAACACGGCCTGCGCCAGGCGCGCGCCAATCCTGGCGTCATGAAAGGTGAAGCGCTCCATTTCCTTGCACGAAACGCACCAATCGGCATAAAAGTCGAGCATCACCGGGCGTCCGCCGGCCGCTGCCAAGGCCAGATCCAGCGCAGCGATGTCGTTGATGGGCTGGAAACTCAGCACGGGCCCAAGCGCCGTAGCGCCGGTGCCAGTACCCCAATGCGACAGCGGGCGCAACGGGTCTTGCGCGCCAGATGCCGCCCCCAGCAACTGCAGCAGGCCCAGGGCCAAGGCCGCCATGCCCAGCGCCCGCTGCATGCCGGCCCGCAGGGCATGGCGGCGATGGTGGGCCGACGAGAAGGGCTTCAAGAGAAACCCTGTGAGCATCAACAGCAGCCCCCACGACGCCAAGACCAGCGCTATCGGCAGGATGGGCTGTGCCACCCACAGGGCCACTGCCAACATCAACACGCCGAACAGCCGCTTGATGCCGTGCATCCAGGTGCCGGCCTTGGGCAGCCAACGGCCGGCCGATGCGCCCAACAGCAACAGTGGCACGCTCATGCCCGCAGCCATGGCGAACAAGGCAGAGCCGCCCAGCACCACATCGCCAGTCTGGCTGATGAACAGCAGCGCACCGGCCAGCGGAGCCGTCACACACGGGCTGACGATCAAGGCCGATATGCCGCCCATCAGGAAGACGCCCAGCACACGGCCTGGCGGGAGCTGATTGCAGTGGCCGGTCATGCGGCCGGTAAGGCGCGCTGGCAAGCGCAGTTGGTAGACGTCGAACATCGACAGCGCGAATGCCACCAACAACAGCGAAAACCCCCCGATCGCCCAGGGCGTTTGCAGCGCCGCCGCAAAGCCTTCACCGGCCAAGCCGGCGGCCACGCCCAAGGCGGTGTAGACCAAGGCCATGCCCAGGGAGTAAGCAGCCGCCAGCGACAAGCCTCGAAGGCGCGACGGACGCTGGTCAACACCGACGATCAGCGAGGACAGTATGGGCAGCATCGGCAACACGCAAGGCGTGAAGGTCAGCAGCAAGCCCAGCCCGAAAAAAACCCCGACCACCTGCCAGAGCCGCCCGGCATGCAGCACCCGGTCGAACAAGGCGTCGTCGGCCTGGTTGGCGCCCACCGCCGCTGCAGGGGCAGGGCCCGCAGATCCGGTGGTCGCCGATATCGGTTTGGAGGCGTCCAGCGCCAGCGTCGTCGTCATCGGCGGATAGCACAGGCCGGCATCGGCGCAACCCTGTGACACCACCATCAGATTGAAGGCGCCATCAACCTGACTCAAGGCCAAGACGATGCGCAAATCACCGCGATAGGTCTCGACGTTCTTCTGAAAGTTCTCATCGAACTTCACCTTGCCGGCCGGCAATTGCGCCGGCCCCAGCACCGCCCCCTCGGCCGTGAAACGGAAGGGATCACGGTAGACGTAGTAGCCGGGGGCGATTCGCAGCAAAACCTCGGCGCGGCCACCTTCAAGCACCTGGGCAGTGACCTTGAAGGCCAGTTCTGGTGGCAAGAAATCGTCGGCGGCCCAAGCCCCCGGTAGCGCAGTGCAGCACAGTGCCAGCATCGCGACCAGCCCTCTCACCCACAGGCGACCACAGGACCGGGCAAGCAACAACGCCCGCATCGTCAACTGGTTGGACCGATCACGCATCGGAGGCTGATCCAAGGCCCGCATTGAGGTTCCGTCGGCTGCGTCTCGGCGCGGGCGCGTCGGGCGGCCGCAGACGCAGACCAGCCAGCCCTGGGGCTGGCTGGTCTGCTGCGGGCCGGGCGTTCATCACAACACGCGCGCCCTGGGGCTTGTCACTCGCCTGCTGCGTCCACCGGCGCGGTGACCTCAGGGCGGTCCACCAGTTCGACAAAGGCCATCGGCGCGTTGTCCCCGACCCGGAAACCCATCTTCAGGATGCGGGTGTAGCCGCCTGGGCGGGTCTGGTAGCGCGGGCCCAATTCTTTGAACAACTTGAGCACGATGTCGCGATCACGCAGGCGATTGAAGGCCAGACGGTGATTGGCCAGGCTGGGTGTCTTGGCCAGTGTGATCAGGGGCTCGACCACCCGGCGCAATTCCTTGGCCTTGGGCAGGGTGGTCTTGATGGCCTCGTGCTGCAGCAGCGAGACGCACATATTGCGCAGCATCGCAGCGCGGTGCTCACTGGTGCGGTTGAGTTTGCGAAGGCCGTTGCGGTGACGCATGGGGATGTCCTTTGGTTATCAAAGCCCAGCCGGATCAGGTACTGGACGTCGGCGCGAACTCTGTGGCCCGGCCGTGTTGAACGTTGTGGTCCAGAGCGCACAGCAAACCGCTGCCCGCCCGGGCTTTCAGCGCTTGTCGAGGCCCTGCGGGGGCCAGTTCTCCAGCCTGGCGCCCAGCGTGAGCCCGCGCGAAGCCAGCACTTCCTTGATTTCGTTGAGCGACTTGCGGCCCAGGTTCGGGGTCTTGAGCAACTCGGTCTCGGTGCGTTGGATCAGATCGCCGATGTAATAGATATTCTCGGCCTTCAGACAATTGGCAGAGCGCACCGTCAATTCCAGCTCATCGACCGGGCGCAGCAGGATCGGATCGTGAATCTCCTTGGCGCGCTCGACGCCACCACCATAGGCGCCACCGGCCACCTCATTGGGCTGCAAGCCGGTGAACACCACCAATTGGTCGACCAGGATCTGCGCCGATGAACGGATCGCTTCCTCGGGCGACACTGCGCCGTTGGTCTCGATCTCCATCACCAGTTTGTCCAGATCGGTGCGCTGCTCCACACGGGCGTTTTCGACCGCATAGCTGACGCGCCGAACCGGCGAGAAGGACGCATCCAGCACGATCCGGCCAATCGACTTGGTCGGCTCGTCGCCGAAGCGGCGCATATTGCCCGGCACGTAGCCGCGGCCTTTTTCGACCTTGATCTGCATGTCGAGTTTGCCGCCATGGGCCAGGTGGGCAATCACATGGTCAGGGTTCATGATTTCGACGTCATGCGGCACCTGGATGTCGGACGCGATCACCGGGCCCTCGCCTTCCTTGCGCACCACCAGCGTCACTTCGTCGCGGTTGTGCAGGCGGAAGACCACGCCCTTCAGATTCAACATGATGTGCACCACGTCTTCGGCCACGCCGTCGATGGCAGAGTACTCGTGCAGCACGCCCGCGATGGTGACTTCAGTCGGTGCGTAACCCACCATCGACGACAGCAACACGCGCCGCAGCGCGTTGCCCAGGGTGTGGCCGTAGCCGCGCTCGAAAGGCTCGAGGGTGACTTTGGCACGGTTCAGCCCGAGGGGCTCAACATGGATGGCTTTGGGTTTCAGCAGATTGGTTTGCATCGAGTCCTGTTCCTCTCAATACCCTCGGCTCGTTACACCGATAAGGCTGACGGACCATGCCGGGCAGGATTCACCTTGCACCGTGCCCGGCAAGCCGGCACAAGGGATGGGCACGACCGCGCCTTCGCGGTGTGCCAGGTTGGGATCAGCGTGAGTAAAGCTCGACGATCAGCGACTCATTGATCTCAGCGCCGAATTGATCGCGGTCGGGCACCTTCTTGAATACGCCTTCGAGCTTGGCCTGATCCACCGATACCCAATCGGGCATGCCGATTGAATCAGCCAGCTTGACCGAATCGGTCACCCGCAACTGCTTCCTGGCCTTTTCGCGCAAGGCAATCACATCGCCGGCCTTGACCAGGTAGGACGGGATATTGACGGTCTTGCCATTGACCAACATCGCCTGGTGCGACACCAACTGGCGCGCCTCGGCGCGGGTCGAGCCAAAGCCCATGCGGTAGACCACGTTGTCGAGCCTTGATTCCAGGATGAACAGCAGGTTGGCACCGGTATTGCCTTTGCGGCGCTCGGCCTCGGCAAAGTAGCGGCGGAACTGGCGCTCCAGCACGCCATACATGCGCTTGACCTTTTGCTTCTCGCGCAATTGCAGGCCGAAGTCCGACGTGCGCTGGCCCGACGTGCGGCCATGCTGTCCAGGCTTGGTCTCAAACTTGGACTTGTCAGCGATAGGCCGACGCGCGCTCTTGAGGTAAAGATCAGTGCCTTCCCGGCGGGCCAGTTTTGCCTTGGGTCCCAGATAACGTGCCACGTTGTACGTCCTTATTGGTGATCTGACGCGAGGCTAGGTCGCGCGAGTCTGACGCAGCTAAGCTGGACGCGCAGACGGTGGGCTTGTGTGCAATCTCGGGCCGGCGCCTTCTTGGTGGCCGCAAGCCCTTGCACTCAACAAAATTGCCGGCAGATGCATAGCACCCGCCGGCTCTCGGAAAGCTTTTGATTTTTGGGGCATCAAAGCCCCAGCAAATCCAAGCGTCAAATACGGCGCCGCTTTTGCGGCCGGCAACCGTTGTGCGGCACAGGCGTCACATCGCTGATGGAATTGATCCGGATACCCAGCGCAGCCAGCGCGCGCACCGACGATTCACGGCCTGGGCCCGGGCCCTTGATGCGCACGTCGAGGTTCTTGATGCCTTGCTCTTGCGCCGCGCGGCCGCAGACCTCAGCCGCTACCTGGGCAGCAAACGGCGTCGACTTGCGCGAGCCCTTGAAACCCTGGCCGCCCGACGACGCCCAAGCCAGCGAGCCGCCTTGGCGATCGGTGATGGTGATGATGGTGTTGTTGAACGACGCGTGAACGTGCGCAATGCCGTCCGCAATATTCTTGCGGATCTTCTTGCTCACGCGGCGCGCTGCAGTATTGGCAGGTGGTTTGGCCATATCTTGTCTCGATCAGGTGCGAGGGTTCAGGGCTTACTTCTTCAGCGCCGCAGCACCCTTGCGCGGACCCTTGCGAGTACGCGCATTGGTGCGGGTGCGCTGACCACGCATCGGCAAGCCGCGGCGGTGACGCAAACCCCGGTAGCAGCCCAGGTCCATCAGCCGCTTGATATTCATCGAGATTTCGCGGCGCAGATCGCCCTCGATCGTCATCTTGTTGACTTCGTCGCGAATCTTCTCGAGGTCGCCGTCGGTCAGATCCTTGATCTTCTTCGAATAGGCAATGCCCACCGAATTGCAGATCTTCTGCGCCGAGGTGCGGCCAATGCCAAAAATCGACGTCAAGCCAATCTCAGCGTGCTTGTGCGGCGGAATGTTGATGCCAGCAATACGTGCCATGGTGATCCTCTATCTGCTTGATGCGGCGCCCAGGGTCAACCCTGGCGCTGCTTGTGACGCGGGTCGGTGCAGATCACGCGCACAACACCCTTGCGGCGGATGACCTTGCAATTGCGGCACATTTTCTTGACCGATGCAGCGACTTTCATCGTCTTCTCCTAATGCACCCATGCCGGGGAATCCGGGCATCAATGCGACTCAAATTCAAAACTGCTAAGGCTGTGCGCAGCCCGGGCGAAACACTCAACTCGCCTTGAAGTTTGCTTTCTTCAACAGCGACTCATACTGCTGGCTCATGACGTAGCTCTGGACCTGGGCCCAGAAATCCATCGTCACCACCACGATAATCAGCAGCGATGTGCCACCAAAATAAAACGGCACATTGTACTTGAGCACCAAAAACTCAGGCAGCAGGCACACTGCAGTGATGTAGATGGCACCCGCCAGCGTCAGCCGCGACAAAATCTTGTCAATATGCCTGGCGGTTTGTTCACCCGGTCGAATGCCCGGGATGAAGGCGCCGCTTTTCTTCAAGTTGTCTGCAGTCTCGCGGCTGTTGAACACCAGCGCGGTGTAGAAAAAGCAAAAGAACACGATCATGGCCGCATACAACAGCACATAAATCGGCTGGCCGGGCGACAGGGCCGACGACATGTCTTTGAGCCAGCGCATGCCTTCGCCAGTGGCAAACCAGCCCACCACCGTGGCCGGCAGCAAGATGATCGACGACGCAAAGATCGGCGGGATCACGCCTGACATATTGAGCTTGAGCGGCAGGTGCGACGATTGCCCGCCGTAGACCTTGTTGCCCACCTGACGCTTGGCGTAGTTCACCAAGATTTTGCGTTGGCCGCGCTCGACAAACACCACAGCGAAAGTGACAAAGACAATCAAGGCCAGGATGAAGATCGCCGCTGGGATACTCATGGCGCCGGTGCGAATCAACTCAAAAAGGCCGCCGATGGCACCCGGCAAGCCTGCCGCAATACCGCCAAAGATCAAAATCGAGATCCCATTGCCGAGCCCGCGTTCGGTGATTTGCTCGCCCAACCACATCAAAAACATTGTGCCAGCGGTCAAGCTGACCACCGTGGTCATGCGAAACCCGAAACCTGGGTGCAAAACCAAACCCGCCGAGCCTTCGAGTGCCAGTGCAATGCCCAGGCTTTGAAACAAGGCCAGGCCCAGCGTGCCGTAGCGCGTAAATTGCGTGATCTTGCGCCGGCCGGATTCGCCCTCTTTCTTCAGGCTTTCCAGCGTTGGCACCACATAGGTCATCAATTGCATGATGATCGACGCGGAGATATACGGCATGATGCCCAATGCGAACACCGTGAAGCGCGACAGCGCCCCGCCGGAGAACATATTGAACAGGTTCAGGATGCCGCCCTGCTGGCCCTTGAACAACTGCTGCAACTGGCCAGGGTCAATCCCGGGCACGGGGATATGGGCCCCAAGCCGGTAGACCACCAGCGCCATCAACAAGAACACCAGGCGGCGACGCAAGTCGCCAAACTTGCCGCTCTTGGCCAGCTGGTTCGCTGAAGTTGCCAAAACAGTCAGTCCTCGGTGCCGGGTATCAGACCAGCCCGCCGCCGGCAGCTTCAATGGCAAGCTTGGCGCCCGCCGTGGCAGCAATGCCTTTCAGGCTGACCTTGCGAGCCAATGCACCGGTGCCAATCACCTTGACATGCTTGACCAACTGGCCCACCAGCCCAGCGGCCTTGAGCATCACCAGATCGACCTCGTCCTGACCCAGACGCTCAAGATCGGTGAGGCTGATCTGGCCATTGAACTTCAGGTTGTGCGATTTGAAGCCACGCTTGGGCAAGCGCCGCTGCAGTGGCATCTGACCGCCTTCAAAACCCACCTTGTGGTAGCCACCGGCACGCGATTTCTGCCCCTTGTGGCCACGGCCTGCGGTCTTGCCCATGCCCGAACCGATACCCCGGCCGACACGGCGTTTGGCGTGTTTGGAGCCGGTGGCCGGCTTGATGGTGTTGAGTAGCATGTTGAATCCTAGCGACTGATCTCAATGAGGCCGGCGCGTGCTTTACAGCACCAGCACCAGGTAGGAGATCTTGTTGATCATGCCGCGCACGGCAGGGGTGTCTTCCAGCACGCGTTCGCTGTTGACACCGCGCAGACCCAGACCACGCACGGTGGCGCGGTGCGACTGCTTGCACCCGATCGGGCTCTTGACGAGTTTGACCTTGAGTGTCTTTTTTTCAGTGGTCGTGTCCGACATGTGATTCCTCCTAGCGTTTGTGGCCAGCGCCAGATCAGTTAAAGATGTCTTCAACCGTCTTGCCGCGCTTGGCCGCCACTTCGGCTGCGGTGGTTGAGCGCCGCAGCGCGTCGAGCGTGGCGCGCACCATGTTGTACGGGTTGCTCGATCCCAGGCTCTTGGCCACGATGTCGGTGACACCCATGACCTCGAACACCGCGCGCATCGGCCCGCCGGCAATGATGCCGGTACCGGCGGGCGCAGGCGCCAGCAGCACCTTGGCCGCACCGTGTGCGCCGCGCACGTTGTGGTGCACCGTGCCATTGCGCAATTGCACCTTGAACAGACCGCGGCGGGCATCGTCCATGGCCTTTTGCACTGACACCGGCACTTCCTTGGCCTTGCCTTTGCCCATGCCGATGCGGCCATCGCCATC
>JANLZT010000073.1:0-6542 GCA_031366465.1 Betaproteobacteria bacterium
GAAGGCGCCTCCCGCCATGCCACCGGCGGCATGACCGCGCTGATGCTGCTGCAGGCGCTGGCCCCCAACTTCGCCCAGGCCCAGCAAATCAAGCCCGACGATGCCCGGCTGGATGCACGCTTTGTCGAGATCGATTCGCCCTCCGGCAACGGCAAGGCCCGCGGCTACCTGGTGCGGCCCAAGGGGGCCACGGGCAAGCTGCCTGCGGTGCTGGTGGTGCATGAGAACCGCGGCCTGAACCCGCACATCGAGGACGTGACGCGGCGCCTGGCGCTGGAGAACTTCGTCGCCTTCGCGCCCGACGCGCTGTTTCCGCTGGGCGGCTACCCAGGCAATGAGGACAGGGCGCGAGAGGCCTTTGCCAAGCTCGACCAGCCCAAGACCCGCGAGGACTTTGTGGCCGCCGCCGAGTGGCTGCGGGCCCAGCCCGGCGTGGCGGAGCGGGTGGGGGTGGTGGGTTTTTGCTACGGCGGGGCGATGAGCAACCTGCTGGCGGTGCGCCTGCCCTGGCTGGCGGCGGCGGTGCCCTTCTACGGCGGCAGCCAGCCAGCCGCCACCGATGCCACCAAGATCAAGGCCGCGGTGATGATCCACAACGCCGAAAAGGACGACTGGGTCAGCGCCGGAGCGCCCGCCTACGAGCAAGCCCTGAAAGCGGCCGGCGTGCGGCACCAGGCCTTTGTCTACCCGGGCACGCTGCACGGCTTCAACAACGACACCACGCCGCGCTACGACGAGGCGGCGGCCAAGCTGGCCTGGCAGCGCACGCTGGGCTTCTTCAACCGGCATTTGCGGGGGTGAGGAGTCGGCGTCGGCTGCGGCTTTGCCGGCACTCAGCCGATCAAGGGATTGCGGGCCTTCAGCGCCGGGAAGCGGGAGAAGTCTCGGTCGGCCGACCACAGCTCGGCCACCCCGTGTGAAAGGCAGATCGCGGCGATTCGCGCATCGTGAATCGCACCACCGCAGGCCTTGCCCGCCAGTGCCAGCGGCTCAAGCTGCGCCAGGTGGTCGTCCGCTTCGGCGATGAAAACGAGGTTGGCCAGCGCTGCCAGTGCGCGCAGCTGAGCCAACGCCGTGGCGGCCGGGGTCGCGGTCTTGTAGATGCGGGGATGCGTGACGACGGCCAAGAACTCGTGCGCGCAGGGCCAGGGGATGGCCCATTCCCGCGCCCCGGCGGCCAGCGACTCGAGCGCCGAGCGGGCGCGGTCGTGAAAGGGCGAGTCGGCGCGGTGGGCGTAAACCAGAATGTTGGTGTCAACCGCGATCACGGTAGATCTCGTCGCGAATCTTCTCCCACCCGGCACCGGCAAACTCCCGTGTCAAGCCGTCGCCCTGGAAGGGTTGCACCGACAGCGGCACGGCAGGCTGGCGCGAGCGCGCCCGAAGCGCCAGGCGCAGGCCCTCCTCGATCAGCGCCTTGAGCGTGGAGTTCTCGCGCCGCGCCACCGCTTTGCTGCGCTCCAAAAGAGCGTCCGGCAGCTCGATGGTGGTTTTCATAGGGGTCACCCGTACTTGTGATGTGGCCCGTATGGTAGGCGAGTGCAGATTGTCGATCAAGCTGCGGGATCTGATTCGGCCGCGCTGACCTTGATGGGGCCCTCGGCGCTTGCGATCCGAGGCCGAGCGGGCGTGCAGGCCGAGCGCATACTGCCGCACACCACCAGCCAGGAGCGGACCCATGACCCCCACCGACACCGGCGCCAACCCAGCCCTGCGGCGCGGCCTGGCCCTGGCATCACTCGTCGTCGGCGTGCTGACCTTCGGGGCCCTGCCCTTGCCGGTGCAAGCCCAGGCGCTGGCCGCCCACCAGCAACTGGCGCGCAACATCTACCAGCAACTGGTCGAGATCAACACCGTCACGGCCACCGGCGACACGCTGGAGGCGGCGCAGGCGATGGCCGATCGGCTGAAGGCGGCAGGTTTCGACGATGCCGACGTGCGCGTGCTGTCGCCCGCGCCGCGCAAGGGCAACCTGGTGGCCAGGCTGCGCGGCACCGGCCAGCGCCGGCCTATCCTGCTGCTGGCGCACATCGACGTGGTGGCCGCCGCCGCATCGGATTGGACCGCCGAGCCCTTCAAGTTCCTGGAGCAGGACGGCTGGTTCTACGGCCGGGGGTCGGGCGACAACAAGGCCATGGCCTCGGCGCTGGTGGCCAACCTGATCCGCTGGAAGCAGGAGGGCTTCCGGCCCGACCGCGATCTGATCCTGGCGCTGGAAGCCGACGAAGAGATCCTTGATGCCAACACCATGGGCATCCGCTGGCTGCTGGCCCAGCACCGCGAGTTGATCGACGCCGAGTTCGCGTTGAACGAGGGCGGCGGCGTCGGGCTGTTGAACGGCAAGCCGGTGACCCACAGCATGCAGACCAGCGAAAAGGTGTCGCTGAGCTTCCAGCTTGAGGTCAAGAACCCGGGCGGACACAGCTCACTGCCGTCCAGGAACAACGCCATCTACCGCCTGGCCGACGGCCTGGCCAAGCTGGCCCGCTTCGACTTCCCGGTGCAGCTCAACGACACCACGCGCGAGTTCTTCCGCCGCTCGGCCGACCTTGTCGACCCCGCCCTGGGCAGCGACATGCGCGCTGCGATCGCTGCGCCGCCCGATCCGGCAGCGCTGGCGCGGCTGTCCAACTCGCCGCGCTACAACGCCCAGTTGCGCACCACCTGCGTGGCCACGATGCTGGGTGGTGGTCACGCCACAAACGCATTGCCGCAGACGGCCAGGGCCACCGTGAACTGCCGCATCCTGCCCGGAGAGCCGGTGGACGAGGTGCACAAGACGCTGGTGCGCGTGGTCGCCGACGATCAGATCGCGGTGACCAGGATCGGCGCCGCGGTGCTCAGCCCACCGTCGCCGCTGAACCCGCTGATCATGCGCACCGCCGAACGCCTGACGGCCGAATTCTGGCCCGGCATTCCGGTCGTCCCGACCATGAGCGCCGGGGCCACCGACGGCAGCTTTCTGCGCAATGCCGGCATCCCGACCTATGGCCACTCGGGGCTGGCCGGCGACATCAATGACAACCGCGCCCACGGCAAGGACGAGCGCGTGCTCGTCAAGTCCTACTTCGACGGGCTGGAGTACCTGTACCGCCTGGTGAAGGCCTTGTCGTCGGGGGCGGACTGACGGCGCAAGCGCCGCCGCTGAAATACGCCAGCAATGCAGTCTGCGCAGCATGCGGACCTGCCTGCCCCTCCGAAAGCCCACCATGAACCACCGCCCACCGCCGCTGGCCCCGCGCCGCCCCCTGCCCCTGGGCCTGCTGGCTTGCGCGCTGTTCGCGCTGGCGGCTTTCAGCAGCCTGGCGCTGGCGCAGGACCATAGCGGCCGCCCGCATGGTGATGTACGGGGCGATGCCCGAGCGCCCCACCTGCAGTTGGACCAGCGCTACCACCACGACCACTACTACCCGCGCCAGGGTTACGCCATGCCGGTGTTGCCTGGCGGCAGCCTGAGCGTGGGCTTCGGCGGCGGCAACTACTTCTTCCACGGCGGGGTCTGGTTCCGGCCCTATGGCGGGCACTTCAAGGTGGTGCTGCCGCCCATCGGCATCGTCCTGCCCTTGCTGCCGCCGGCCTATGTCCCGCTGTGGATAGGCGGCGCGCCCTACTACTACGCCAACGGTGTGTACTACGCGGCAGCAGCCGGCCAGGGATACGCGGTGGTGGCACAGCCGTCGGGTGCCGATGCGGCCCAGCCGGCGCCACTGGCCCAGATGGCACCGATGGCACCGATGGCGCCGGCAGCCAAACCCATGCCCGACCCCATCGTCTACCCGCGCAACGGCCAGCCCGCCGCACAGACCGAGGCCGATCGGGTGGAGTGCAACCGCTGGGCCACCACCCAGCCCAGCGCGATGGCCGATGCCAGCGTGTTCCAGCGCGCGGTGGCGGCCTGCATGGACGGCCGCGGCTACACGCTGCGGTGATGCGCGGCGGCCCTGGCCACGCGGTGCGGGCCTGGGGCGGCGTCAGCGGCTGGACGGCCGCTGACCCGCGTCTATACTGGTCGATCGGCCCCCGCCGCCATCTCCAGCGACCCAACGCCCGCCCCATGCAACCCGTGATCCACAGCCTGCTGGAGACCGATCTCTACAAGTTCACGATGTGGCAGGCGATGCTGCACCGGCATCCGCAGACCCAGGCCGAATACGTCTTCATCTGCCGCAACGCGCAGGACTACCCGCTCACCCACCTGATCGGTGAGTTGAACGAGCAGCTCGACCACCTGTGCACCCTGCGCTTCCAGCAGGGTGAGCTGGCCTATCTGCGCGGCCTGCGCTTCATCAAGACCGATTTCGTTGACTTTCTGCGCATCTTCCAGTTCCAGCGCGATTTCATCGAGGTGCGCGACCACGACGGCACGCTGGAGGTGGTGGCGCGCGGCCCGCAAGTGCATGTGATGGCCTTCGAGATCCCGGTGCTGGCGATCGTCAATGAGCTGTACTTCCGCCGTTTTGAGCAGGCCCCGGCACTGGCCGAGGGCCGGCGCCGGCTGGCTGACAAGGTGCAGATGCTGCGCGACTTTGGCCGCGAGCCCAAGCGCCGCAACCCGTTCGAGTTTTTTGACTTTGGCGTGCGCCGCCGCTTCTCGGGCGAGTGGCACCGCGAGGTGGTGGCCACGCTGGCGCAAGAGCTGCCCGAGTACTTCAAGGGCACCAGCAATGTGCTGCTGGCGCGCGACCTGGGCCTGGTGCCCATCGGCACCATGGCGCATGAGTTCTTGCAGACCTACCAGGCCCTGGGCGTGCGGCTGCGCGATTTTCAAAAGGCCGCGCTGGAGAGCTGGGTCCAGGAGTACCGGGGCGACCTGGGCACCGCGCTGACCGATGTGGTGGGCATGGACGCCTTTCTGGCCGATTTCGACCTCTACTTTGCCAAGCTGTTTGACGGCCTGCGCCATGACTCGGGTGATCCGGTGGTGTGGGGCGAGAAGGCGCTGGCCTACTACCAGCGCATGCGCATCGACGCCCACACCAAGCGCCTGGTCTTCAGCGACAGCCTGACGCTGCCCAAGGCCTTCGAGCTGTACCGCCACTTTGCCGACCGCACCCAGCTAGGTTTTGGCATCGGCACCAATTTGACCAACGATGTCGGCCTGCACACCCTGCACATCGTGATGAAGCTGGCCCACTGCAATGGCCAGCCGGTGGCCAAGTTGTCGGACAGCCCGGGCAAGATCCTGTGCGACGACCAGACCTTCCTGGCCTATCTGCGCCAGGTCTTCAAGGTGCCGGCCCTCGACTGAGGCGCTGGCCCTGGCCCCGGCCCGGGCGCTGCAAAGCCCGCAGCAGCTGGTCGGCCAGGCTGCCGCCAGCCAGCCGCTGGCACAGCAGCTCTACCCGGGCCAGCACCGGGTCGGCGCCGGCAGCCCCGTCGGTTGCGCCGCTGCGGGCGCTGTGGCGCAGGCGGCTGGCCAGGCGCCACTGCAGGCCCAGCTCGGCGCGATCACGCTGGCGGCTGTCAGCCTGGCCCGCCAGCAAGGCCAGCGCACTGCGCAGGTGGTTGACGGCCTCGCCATCGGCTGACCGGCGCGCCGCATGGCGGGCTGCGCGGGCCCAGCCCTGCAGCGCCTGGGCCACCAGGCCGGCCTGGGCCTGGTGCTGGGCCAGCAGCTCGGGCCGGCTGCTGCACAAGGGGCCGAACTGGGCCTGCAGCACCGCTGCGATGCTGGCGTGCAGGCGGCGCCGGTCACGCTCAAGCATCGACTGGTAGGCGGCGTCGCGCACCAGCGCGTGCTTGAAGGCAAAGGCGCGCTGGCCGGCATCCTGCTGCTCGGCGAGCAGGCCCGATTGCACCAGGGCGTCGAGGGCCTGCGGCAGTGCTGCCAGCCGGATCGGCGAGGCCTCATGCTGGTTGACGGCCTCGATCTGCGCCCAGCTGAAGCTGCGGCCCAGTGCGCTGCCCAGCTGGGCCGCGCGCCGGGCCAGCGGCAGTTGGTCCAGCCGCGCCATCAGCAGGTCTTGCAGGGTGCTGGGCACCGCTTCGCGCAGTGCGGCGCTGATGTCGGCAGCCGGCTGCTGGGCCGTCATTGAGGCCGCCATGCGGGCCGACTCTTCGATGAACAGCGGCACACCGTCGGCGCGCTGGGTCAGCCAGCCGGCCAGGTCAGTGTCGAGCATCGCCGAGCCGATGGCACCCTGCAGCAAGGCCCGCGCCGCGTCGGCACCCAGGCCGCCCAGCACCAGCTCGGGCACCGGGTAGGGGGTGTCGGCCGCTGTGTGGAATGACGGCTTGGACGCCCCGTCGTTGGACAGCTCGGCAGGCCGGTCCACCGGGCTGTTGCGCAGTGTCAGCAGCAGCAGCACCCGTTGCTGCGGCGGGCCGTCGATCAGGCGCTGCACCAGGGCGCGGGTGGACGGGTCGATCCAGTGCACGTCCTCGACCAGCAGGCAGACCGGGGCCTGCTGGTCCAGGCCCTGGGCGATCTGCATCAGCAGATCCATCGTGCGGTGGCGCAGGCGTTCCGGTGAGTCGGCGTCCGGCAGTGGCGGCAGCGCGTCGGCCGGCAGCGACAGCAGGCGGCCCAGCAGGGCGATGGC
>JANLZT010000099.1:0-5336 GCA_031366465.1 Betaproteobacteria bacterium
GCCGCCATACCAAAGGTTGACCAGGCCGCGCGAGAACATCACCGACGAGAACATCGAGGTCATGATGCCCAGGCAGTGCACCACCGCAAAGCCCTTGACAAAGCCCGAGCCGAAGACCAGCAACGCCAGGCCGGCGATCAGGGTGGTGATGTTCGAATCCAGAATGGTGGCAAAGGCCCGCTCATAGCCGGCGTTGATGGCGGCCTGGGGCGCGGCACCATTGCGCAACTCCTCGCGCACCCGCTCGTTGATGAGCACGTTGGAATCAATCGCCATGCCGAGGGTGAGCGCGATGGCGGCGATGCCCGGCAAGGTCAGCGTGGCCTGCAGCATCGACAGCATGGCCACCAGCAGCAGCAGGTTGACCGCCAGCGCCAGCGTCGAGAACACGCCGAACAGCAGGTAGTAGCCGCACATGAAGACGGCGATGGCGGCAAAGCCATAGCCCACGCTGGCAAAGCCCTTGGCGATGTTGTCGGCGCCCAGGGTCGGGCCGATGGTGCGCTCTTCGATGATCTCCATCGGTGCGGCCAGGCTGCCGGCGCGCAGCAGCAGCGCGGTGTCGGCGGCCTCGGTGGTGCTCATGCGGCCGCTGATCATCACCCGGCCGCCGCCGATCTCGCTGCGGATCACCGGCGCGGTGACGACCTCGCCCCGGCCCTTCTCGAACAGCAGGATGGCCATGCGCTTGTTGATGTTCTCGCGCGTGACATCGCGGAAGATGCGCGCGCCCTTGGCATCGAGCGTCAGGTGCACGGCGGCCTCCTGGTTGTCGAAGCCGGGCTGGGCGTCGGTGAGGTTCTCGCCGGTCAGCACCACCTGGCGGAAGACGATGATCGGCGAGCCGTCTTTTTCCAGGTATTTCTCGCTGCCAAACGGCACCGGGCCGCCACCGCGCAGGGCCTCCATGGCCTCGGCGCTGCTGTTGGCCATGCGGATCTCCAGCGTGGCGGTGCGGCCGATGATGTCCTTGGCCTTGGCGGTGTCCTGCACGCCGGGCAATTGCACCACCACCCGGTCGGCGCCCTGCTGTTGGATCACCGGCTCGGCCACGCCCAGCTCATTGACCCGGTTGTGCAGGGTGGTGATGTTTTGCTTGATGGCGGCCTCTTGCACCGCCTTGGCGGCCGCCGGCTTGAGCGCCCCGGTGAGCAGCAAGTCACCGGCGGCACCCGATTCAGTCCAGTCCAGGTCGGGCAGCTGGTCGGCCAGCAGGCTGCGGGCCTGGGCCAGCACGGCGGCGTCGCGGAAGCGGATCACCACCAGGTTGCCGTCGCGGCTGATGCCGGCATGGCGGATGTTCTTGTCGCGCAGCAGGGTGCGCAGGTCGCCGGTGGTGGCTTCGGCCTTTTTGGTCAGCGCCGCCTTCATGTCGACCTGCATCAGGAAATGCACGCCGCCGCGCAGGTCCAGCCCCAGGTACATCGGCAGAGCATGCAGCTTGCCCAGCCAGGTGGGCGAGCGCGACAGCAGGTTGAGCGCGACGATGTAGGACGGATCGGCGGCGTCGGGGTTGAGCGACTTGGAGATCGCGTCCTTGGCCTTGATCTGGTCGTCGGTGCTGGCAAAACGGGCCTTCACCGAGTTGCCCTCGAACTGCACAAAATCGGGCTTCAGGCTGGCGGCAGTCAGCGCCCGCTCGATGCGCGCCACCATGCCGGCGTCGAGCTTGAGGGTGGCCTTGCCGCTCGACACCTGCACCGCAGGCGCCTCACCGTAGAGGTTGGGCAGGGTGTAGAACAGGCCGATCAGCAGCGCCAGCGCCAGGATCAGGTATTTCCACCAGGGGTAGCGGTTCATCGTGATGGGCCGGCCAGGGGCTATTTGCCGTAGGTGCCCTTGGGCAGCACCTGCACCACGGCGCTGCGCTGCACCTGGATCTCCACGCCATTGGCCACCTCGACGGCCAGCAGGCTCTCGCCCATCTTGGCCACCCGGCCGATCACACCACCGGCCACCACCACCTCGTCGCCCTTGGCCAGCGCGTCGATCATCGACCGGTGTTCCTTCTGGCGCTTCATCTGCGGCCGGATCATGATGAAGTACAGCACCACGAACATCAGCACCAGCGGCAAGAACTGGCCGAGCGAGCCGAACATCGAATCCAACCCGCCTGCGGCGGCGGCCGGGGCGGTCTGGGCAAAGGCGTTGGAGATGAACACGGTGAAGATCCTTTTGACATCGCGCCCGCAAAAACGCCGGGCAACTGGGGATTGTAGGTGGGGGGTGCGGGCGCGGCAGCCGCCGCGTCACAGCACGATCAGTGGTGCGCCGGGGCGGCTTAAAACAGCGCCATGCTCAGCTTGCGGCGGTATTGGTCGATCACCGGGTCGCCCGGCGTGACGGCGGCGCGGCCCACCACCTCCAGCTTGCCCTTGGCGGCCTCGGCTTCGGCGCCTGTTGCGCCCTTGGCCGGCTTGGCGGGTTTGGGCACAGGCTTGCTCATCAGCTCCAGGATGGCCACATAGGTCTTGCGCGCCAACTGGGCCTGCCACTCTTTGTCGCGCATCACGATCTCCAGCAAGGCGTCCATCGCCTCGGTGAAGCGGCCCTCGGCAAAGGCCCGTTGCGCCAGCTCGTAGCGGGCCTCGAAATCGCGCCGGTTGGCGCTGATCGCCTCGGCCAGGGCCTCGGGCGAGCGCGCCAGCGGCGCTTTCTCGCAGGCCTGCAGCCACAGGCCGAGCGCGGCGATGCGGCCGTCCACCAGCGCCTTGCTGGCCACCGGCTCCCAGGCCGCACGGGCCAGCGCGATCTGGCCGGTCTCGATCAGCAGCTTGATGTAGTCAAAGCGCGCTGCCTCGTTGGCCGGGTCGATGGCCACCGCCTGCTGCAGCTTGGCCAGCGCGGCGTCCAGGTCGCCGTCGGCCTCCAGGGCCTCGGCCTCTTCGGTCGGGTCTTCGGCTTCGACGGCCGCCTCGCTGGGCACATGGCGGTCGAGAAACTCGCGGATCTGCGCCTCCGGCAGCGCGCCGACAAAGCCGTCCACCGGTTGGCCGTCCTTGAACATCACGCAGAACGGGATCGAGCGCACGCCGAAGGCCTGGCTTAGCTGGGCCGAGATCTCGGGCTGGTCATCGCTGTTCAACTTGGCCAGCTTGAAGCGGCCGGCATAGGCCGTCTCCAGCTTTTCGAGCAGCGGCCCGAGCGTGCGGCAAGGCCCGCACCAGGGCGCCCAGATGTCGAGCAGCACCGGCTGCTGCATCGAGGCCTGGATCAGCTGGCTTTCAAAGTTCTGGATCGTGATGTCACTCATGGTTGCAGCGCTGGCAGGTAAGGTGTGGAGAAAGGGCGGGCCGGGCTGGAAACCCGGCCGGACCGGGGGCCAACCGGGGGCCATCTGGGGGCGGCCAACTACAATTCAATGTTCATCTCGACCCCCGGAGCCCCCTTGGCGCAAGTGATTACCAACCCTGGCCAGCCCGCAGCACAGGCCCAGCATCCCGGCGCCGCCGCCCTGCCCGGCGACAGCCCAGGCGCAGTGCAAGCGGTCAAGGTCGGCGTGCTGATGGGGTCGAGCAGCGACTGGGAGACGATGCGCCAGGCCGCCGAGATTCTCGCCGAGTTTGGCGTGGCGCATGAATGCCGGGTGGTCTCGGCCCACCGCATGCCCGACGCGATGTTTGCCTATGCCGAGGCCGCCGCCGGGCGCGGCCTGTGCGCCATCATTGCCGGGGCCGGCGGCGCGGCCCATCTGCCGGGCATGCTGGCGGCCAAGACCTGCGTGCCGGTGCTGGGCGTGCCAGTGGCCAGCCAGCATCTGTCGGGGGTGGATTCGCTGCACTCGATCATCCAGATGCCTCGGGGCATCCCGGTGGCCACCTTTGCCATCGGCGCTGCCGGTGCGGCCAATGCCGCGCTGTTCGCGGTGGCAATGCTGGCCACCGGCGACGCCGCGCTGCGGGCCCAGCTCGACGCCTTCCGGGCGCGCCAGACGGCGGCCGCCCAGGCCATGAATGCGGCGCTGACATGAGTACTGCCATAAGCACCGCCATAAGCACCGCCAAAACCGTGTTGCCCGGCGCCACGCTGGGGGTGATGGGCGGCGGCCAGCTCGGGCGGATGTTTGTGCAGGCGGCGCAACGCCTGGGCTACTTCACCGCCGTGCTGGATGCCGACCTCACCTCACCGGCCGGGCTGGTGGCCCAGTACCACGTCGCCACCGGCTACCTCGACGAGCAAGGCCTGGCGCAGTTGATGCAGCGCTGCCAGGCCATCACCACCGAGTTCGAGAACGTGCCGGCCGGCGCGCTGGTCACGCTGGGCGCCTACCGCCGGGTGGCACCGGCCGCCGACAGCGTGGCCACCTGCCAGGACCGGGCGTCCGAAAAAGCCTGCTTCAAGCGCTGCGGCGTGGCCTGCGCCCCCTATGCGCTGATCGACAGCGACGAGCGCCTGGCCGGCGTGCCCGACAGCTTGCTGCCCGGCATCCTCAAGACCGCCAGGCTGGGCTATGACGGCAAGGGCCAGCAACGGGTGGCCGACCGCGCCGAGCTGGCTGCCGCCTGGGCCGCTCTGGGCCGTGCGCCCTGCGTGCTGGAGCAGTGGCTGCCGCTGGCGCTGGAGCTGAGCGTGGTGCTGGCGCGCGGCGCCGACGGCCAGATGGTGCAGTTGCCGGTGCAGCAAAACCTGCACCACGCCGGCATCCTGGCCGTCACGCAAGTGCCGGCGCCCGATGCGTCGGCCGATCTGCAGCGCCAAGCCACCGAGGCCGCCCGCCGGCTGGCCGACGCGATGGACTATGTCGGCGTGCTCTGCGTCGAGTTCTTTGTGTTGCAAGACGGCCGCCTGCTGGCCAACGAGATGGCCCCGCGCCCGCACAACTCGGGCCACTGGTCGATCGACGGCAGCGACTGCAGCCAGTTCGACCTGCAGGTGCGGGCCCTCACCGGGCTGCCGCTGCCGCAGCCGCGCCAGCACTCGGCGGCGGTGATGCTCAACCTGCTGGGCGATCTGTGGTGGCGCGATGGCGCCCACGAGCAAGCGCCCGACTGGGCCGCGCTGCTGGCCCTGCCCGGTGCGCACCTGCACCTCTACGGCAAGGCCAACGCCCGGCCGGGCCGCAAGATGGGGCACCTGACCATCACCGCGGCCGACGCCGCCAGCACCCGCGCCACCGCGCTGCAGGCCGCAGCCCTGCTCGGCCTGCCGTCCTTCTGACACCGATGCCGCTGCTGGACGTCAGGGACCCGGCGGCAATCGCCGCCGCCGCTCGGCAGTTGGCCGACGGCGGCCTGCTGGCCTTTGCCACCGAGACGGTCTACGGCCTGGGCGCCCGCGCCGACCAAGACACCGCAGTGGCCGCCATCTTTGCCGCCAAGGGCCGGCCCGCCGACCAC
>JANLZT010000425.1:0-5340 GCA_031366465.1 Betaproteobacteria bacterium
TAAGGTGGCCCCACCAGTCAAGACATTTCCGAGCCCAATTTAAGGAAGCGCCCGATCTTCGTCGCAGCGGATCGGCGCTGCCCCGGTTTTGACCTTGTTGGGGTCAGAATTCCTTCTTCAGTAGGCCCCTGCCAGGCCGCCGAAGGCCCCCTCGATCACGCATGTATTCATGCTTGATCCCAAGTCGTTGAGCCCACGGCCATCACGCGCTTGGCTGCGCTGCGGGCCGCTTGGGGGCCTGGCCGGCCGCGGCTTGTTGTGCCTGCGCAGCGGCCGCCTCTGATTGCCGAGGGCCATATTTGTCCACGATCACGGCACCACCGCCCGCGCCCGTTCGGTAGACCTCTGTGGGGGTGCGATTGCCCAACGATTGGTGGGGTCGCTCCTCGTTGTAGAAGACGAAATATTTGGTCAGCCCAACGACCAGCTCCCCCATGGTGGCGTAGCCGTTCAGATAGATGTCCTCGTGTTTGACGCTTCGCCAAAGGCGCTCGACAAAAATGTTGTCGAACGCCCGACCTCTTCCGTCCATGCTGATCGTTATGCCATCTTGCTTGAGCAACTCAGTGAACGCATCGCTGGTGAACTGTGAACCCTGATCGCTGTTGAATGTTGTCGGCTTGCCGTGTATACGCAGCGCCTCCTCCAGGCAGTCCACACAAAACGAGGCGTCCATGCTGTTGCTGATTCGCCAGCTCAGCACCAGTCGCGAGTACCAATCGATGATCGCCACAAGGTACGCAAACCCATGGGCCAGCCGCACATAGGTGATGTCGGTGCTCCATACCTGGTTTGGCCTGGTCACCGCCACCCCTCGCAGCAGATAGGGGTACACCTTGTGCTGCGGCTGCGCCTTGCTGGTATTGGGCCCCGGCGCCATCCCAGCCAAGCCCATGACTTGCATCAACCTGCGCACCTTTTTTCGATTCACCACCCGCCCACCGTTGCGCAAGAAAACCACCATCTTGCGGCTGCCATAAAACGGATGCCGGGTGTACTCCTCATCGATCAACGCGCTGACTTCCAAGTCATCGTCGAGCGTGATTTTCGGAGCCAGCTTTGCGTAAACCGTCGCTCGGCATACACCCGCCAACACGCACTGCCGGCTCAGTGGCACCACGCCATCTTTGACCACCCAACTTCGACGAACTATGGCAGGCTGATCCCTGACTTTTTTTTCAGCCAATCCAACTCCACCTTGAGCCGCCCGATCTGCCCGTACAACCGCTCGGTCGTCTCGTCATCGCTCGTCATCACCGACTTGGGGCCACGCTTACCCTCAAACAAGGTCTTGGACTGCTCCACGATGTCTTTTTTCCACTGGTGAATCAGCCCAGGATTGACGCCAAATTCTTGCGCTATCTCGTTGACCGTTTTCGTTCCACCTAGCGCCCTCAATCCAATCTTGGCCTTGAATTCCGCCGTATGCACCTTGCGTTTCTTTGTTTCGCTCATATCGTCCATTCTGGGCGACTTCGACTCCCTAAATTGGCTGTCCGGAAACCTGGGACCACTTTAGGGATCAATACCTATGCGTATGTCGGCGGGAATCCGGTCAGTCGCGTCGATCCTTGGGGTCTGGCGGACCTGAATCTCTTCTCTCCGTCCGAAAGCATCCGTGGCTTCGCAAATGCTTGGAATCCGTCGGGTGTGTTCTCCGTGGCAGGCCATGGAAACCCGTCGATCATGATGAACATGTCGACTCCTGTTACGCCGAATCAGCTTGCGAGCTTGATCAAGGGCAGCTCAGCCTTCAAGGGCCAGCCAGTAGTGCTGGGTTCATGCAATACCGGGAAGGCCGGTGCCGATGGGGGAGCATCGTTCGCGCAGCAACTCGCGAACTCCTTGGGTGTTTCCGTCACTGCACCGCTCAATTTTGCTTGGTTCGGCTCTACTGGGCTGCTCGGGGCCTCGGACCTGTCTGGCCCACCAGCAGCAGGAAACCCCGGTCCATGGCAGACCTTCTACCCGCCCGGGAAATGAAGCTCATACCAATCGCTCTTGTGGCCGTTGCGATCACGGCGTTGACTAGTGGGTGTACTGCAACGGAAGGCGGAAACATGGCTCAAGCGCCGACCAGTCCCGCGCTGACGATGCGCCTGACCGATCAAGAATTGCCGACGTTAAAGGGCCTTGCTCGCGGCGGTGATTGCGGCGCAGCTTTAAGGGTTGCGCGGCACTACAGCTTCGTTTTGAACGATTTCGATGAGGCCATTTCTTGGCTCCGATTGGCGGCCAAGTGCTCGGCACCGGAACCCAAGGCTGAACTCGCATATCTCCTACTCGGGACGAAGGCGCGCCCAGGTGTTGCCGAAGAGATCGAGCGCTTGATCAGCGAAATTCGCACCGCCAACCCGGGTCTAGCCGAGGAAGTAAGGAAGGAAGTTCAGATGAGGCTGGGCAAGCCTGGAGGCTAGCGGCCGGCGCGCCGGGGTCAGGTCTTGCCTCTTGCCTCCAGCCGCTGGACGGCCTCACGTGCGGTGATGATCGGAATGCCCTGGAAGCTGCCCATCGGCAAGAGGTCGCGCTTGTCGCCGGATGCGATGAGATCGGCCTGGCCGGCGACGGCCGCCGCGATGACGTGATCGTCATCGGGATCGGTGAGCACGACGCGCGGCACGTCAGCCGGTGACACCACGACGGCCAGCCGCCGAAGATCGTCGACGATGCCCTGCGGCGTGAGCCCGGCCTGGCTGAGCCTTGCGGCGAACTTGCTGCGCGAGAGCACATCAAGCAACTCGGCCAGCAGCACCTCGCTCGTGCAAAGCTCGAACTCCCCGGCCTTGGCGCCATCGACCAGCCGCCGCGGCAGCCCGGCGGCGATCACGCCCGAGACGAGCAGATTGGTATCGAGGACAAAACGCACAGGGACGGCACCGATCAGGCGTCCTGCCTGGCGCGTCGCTCCTGCCGTGCCGCCTGAATCTCCGCCTCGACCGCATCCTCGGAGACATCCGGCAGCTTCAGCGCATCCAGCCGTGCCAGCCCTTGTGTGAGCCGTTGCGCCGCTGCTGCGCGCTCCTCGCGCGAGGCCAAGAATTCCACGAAGTCCACCACCTCGGCCACCCGGCTGGGCGGCAGCTTCTTCAGCCGCTCGATCAACTGGACTTCGATTGCTGTCATCGCATTCCCCTTGTGCCTGAATGTGGAAGTCAGCGCCCTTGCTGCGCGAGCACCGTCTCAATCATCTGCATCACGAACTTCTGCTGCGTCTTGGGCAGCGCACTGATGCGTTCCATGTGCCGGGCCAGAGCAGGCACCGGCCCGCGCTTGGCGCGGGCCTTGGCAGCGCTGGGCTGCCCGAGCAGGTCTTCGACGGGCAGTTGCAGCTCTTGCGCCAGTGTGGGCAGCAAGGACGCCGGCAGCCGCAGCCGCCCGCCCTCGTAGTGCGCCAGCGTCTGCTGGGCGATGCCCAGCGTGGCGGCCAGCTGCACCTGGGTGATGTTGCGCTCCTTGCGAGCCTGGGCGATGCGCGAGCCCAGCTCCTTGAAGAACGACTCGTCCTTGATGTTCACGGCCAGTGTGGGGTGGGTGGTGGTGCTCATCAGGATAGGTCTGGCTGTGGGGGTGGATGCGCGTTGCTGGCTTGACGGTACTCTACGGTAGAGTATCCTGATGTGGAGTTATTTTTTTACTCCACCCTGTTGGGTTCAAAACCCCTGCAACGCACTAAGGAATTGCCCATGGCGCGCATCCCCGAGGCAGAGATCGAGCGGCTAAGAGAAGGGGTGTCGGTGGAGCGCCTGGTCGAGGCCTCGGGCGTTGAGCTGAAAAAGGGAGGCAAGGACTTGCTGGGCTGCTGTCCCTTCCACGAGGACGCGACGGCCAGCCTGGTGGTGACGCCGGACAAGAACCTGTGGCACTGCTTCGGCTGCGGGGTCGGCGGTGGCCCCATCGATTGGGTGATGAAGCGCCAGGGTGTGAGCTTCCGGCATGCCGTCGAACTACTGCGCGCCGATGCTGGTCTGGCCGAGCTGGGCACACCCCGGCGCGCGAAGCTGCCTGCGCCCGTGGCGCTCGATGCCGGCGAGCAAGAGTTGCTCGATCAGGTCATCGGCTACTACCACGAGACCTTGCTCGCATCGCCCGAGGCGCTGGCCTACCTGGAGCGGCGCGGCATCGCTTCGCGCGAGCTGATCGAGCAGCACCGCCTGGGCTTGGCAAACCGGACGTTGGGGCTGCGGCTGCCGGCCACGCAGATCAAGGCCGGCGCCGAGGTGCGTGGGCGCTTGCAGAAGGCGGGCGTGCTGCGCGAGTCAGGCCACGAGCACTTCAACGGCTGCTTGGTGGTGCCTGTCTTCGATGCCGAGGGCCACGTCAGCGAGGTCTACGGCCGCAAGATCACGCCGAACGTGAACCCGCCGTGGCACCTGTACCTGCCGGGGCCGCATCGCGGGGTGTGGAACGAGCGCGGCCTCGTCGGCCAGGCCGAAGTCATCCTCACCGAGGCGTTGATCGACGCCATGACGTTCTGGTGTGCGGGGCACCGCAACGTGACGGCCGCGTATGGCGTCGAGGGCTTGACTGACGACCACCTGGCCGCGTTCAGGCGCCTGAGCGTGCGCCGCGTGCTGATCGCCTTCGACCGTGACGACGCGGGCGAGCGTGGTGCGGACAAAGCAGCCGAGCGGCTGATGGCCGAGGGCGTGGAGTGCTACCGCGTGCAGTTCCCCAAGGGCATGGACGCCAACGAGTACGCGCTCAAGGTGACGCCGGCCGACAAGAGCCTGGGCCTGGTGATCCGCAAGGCCGTGTGGCTGGGCAAGGGGACGCCGCCGGCCGAGGCACCTGGCCAGCACGTCGAGGACGTGGCGTTGCCTGCTGCCGCTGCCGAGCCGGCGCCGGTCGAGCTCGCGCCATCGGTTGCGCCTTCTTCCTCAGCCGCTGCCCCTGTTGCTGCTGCACCTGGTGCAGCGCCGGCCAGCGACATCGCGGCCGAGGTGAGTGATGACGAAATCGTCGTGACCTTCGGGGACCGCCGCTACCGCGTGCGCGGCCTGGTCAAGAACCTGAGCGCCGAGGTGCTCAAGGTCAATGTGTTGGTCAGCCTTGGCGAGGCGTACCACGTGGACAGCTTGGACCTGTACGCCGCGCGGGCCCGGGCTCACTACATCACCCAGGCGGCCAAGGAACTGGCCTGCCGCGATGACGTGATCAAGCTCGATCTCGGACGCATCCTGCTCAAACTCGAAGCCTTGCAGGCCGAGCGCATCAAGGCGGCGATGAAGGTCGAGCCCGCTGCGCCACGGATGAGCGAGGCCGACGAAGCCGAAGCCCTGGCGCTGCTGCGCGCGCCGGACCTGCTCGCGCGCATCGTGGCCGACTTCGACGCCTGCGGCC
>JANLZT010000126.1:0-19171 GCA_031366465.1 Betaproteobacteria bacterium
AATCGCGTCTTCGTCCGCCATGCGTCGTTGCAAATCCTCGCCATAGCTACGGCTATGGCTGCGGTTTGCGCCTAGCCTGACGAACGAATCCATCGATTTCATTTGTAAGCAGTTTGGTGAAACGCAGTACTAGTCGGGACCCGGCTGCCCGGTGCCTGCAGGCCTGCCGCTACACTTCAAACGCTGGTTGGGCCACCTGGCGCGCCGGCATTCAACCTGGGTTTGAAGGGGAGTAGCTTGATGAGTTCGCGCAGCGAGATCCTGGCCAAAGTCACCGAGGTGGTGAAGGACCAGTTGGATCTCGATCAACTTGAATTGACCGAAACCACCGTCTCCAGCGACGTGGAGGGCTGGGACAGCCTGGCCCATGTGCGCATCATGATCGCGGTGGAGCAAGCCTTTGGGGCGCGTTTCACCACCCACCAGATCTCGTCGGTCGAAAACGTCGGGCAATTGCTCGACTTGATTGCAGCGTCCAGCTAGCGTGGCGCTCCGGCCAGCCACTGCTGGCCCGGCTGGGTCCGTCGGCCCCTGCTGAACGGCACTGCGGGCCGCTGCCTGGCCAGCCCCGAACTGGCAGGCTGCTGGCAGGCTGCCGACAGTCGGCTCGACGCCCGCGGCCCCATCGCTTCGCCCTTGACGCCATCCCAACAACCCGCCGTGACGGCCGCCATCATGGACCTGCTTGACCTGCCCTGGTTGGCCCCTGCACCCGCCAGTTTTCGCGACCAGGCCCGCGCGCTCAGGCAGTCGCCGCAGCCCGATCTCGCGGCGCTGCGACGGCTGGCCACCCACCGCCTGGACCTGAGCCAATTGAGCCTGCTGGCCCGCGCCTGCACCCAGGCGGCCGAGGTCGGCGGCGCGCCGGCGCTGCGGCTGCGGCTGTTGTCCAATGCCACCCCCGATCTGGCCATGAGTGCGATCGCCGGCACCGCGCCCCGCCACGGCCTGCTGCTGACGCTGTCCAGCGGCGCCTTCGACAACTGGCGGGTCGAGGCCCTCGATCCGGCCTCGGACACCGCCCGCTTGCGGCCCGACTTTGTGCTGCTGGCGCTGGACTGGCGGGCCTTTGACCTGCTGCCCTGCCCGGGCGACGCCGGCCTGGCCGAGCAGCGGGTGCGCGCTGCGCTGGACCAGTTGCTGGGCGCAGCCCGCGCGCTCCAGCAGCAAGGCGCCGGCCAGGTGCTGTTGCAGACCCTGGCCGAGCCGGCGGCCAGCCTGTTTGGCAGCCTGGATGCCGTGGTGCCGGGCACCTTGCGCTGGCTGGTGCAGCGCTTCAACCAGGGCCTGGGTGAAGCCCTGTTGCCGGGCCTGCTGCTGCTGGATGTGGCGCAGATCGCGGCCCAGGTTGGCAGCGCCCGCTGGCACGACCCCGGGCTGTGGTTTCTGGGCAAGTTTGCGATGGCCAGCCAGGCCCTGCCGCTGTATGCCGACCATCTCTGCCGGGTGTTGATGGCCAGCCGCGGGCTGGCCCGCAAATGTTTGGTGCTCGACCTGGACAACACCCTGTGGGGCGGGGTGATCGGCGACGACGGCCTGGGCGGCATCGTCATCGGCCAGGGCAGCGCCGCCGGTGAGGCCCACCTGGCGGTGCAGGCCTGCGCCTTGGCCCTGCGCCAGCGTGGCGTGATGTTGGCGGTGTCGTCCAAGAACGAGGATTCGATTGCCCGCCAGGCCTTGCGCGAGCACCCGGACATGCTGCTGCGCGAGCACCACATTGCCGCCTTCTTTGCCAACTGGCAGGACAAGGCCAGCAACCTGCGGGCAATCGCCCGCAGCCTGGACATCGGCGTCGATGCGCTGGTGCTGCTGGACGACAACCCCAGCGAACGCCACCAGGTGCGCCAGGCGCTGCCCGAGGTGGCGGTGCCCGAGCTGCCCGACGCCCCCGAGCATTACGCGACCCTGCTGCAGGCGGCCGGCTATTTTGAGGCTGTGCAGTTCACCGACGATGACCTGCGGCGCGCCGAGCTTTACCAGCAAAGCGCCGCGCGCAAGGCCGAATGGGTGGTCGGCGGCGACCTGGCCGGCCACCTGGCTTCGCTCGACATGGTGGCCGAGCTGTCGGCCTTCGATGCGCTCGGCCGGGCCCGCATCACCCAGCTCATCAACAAGACCAACCAGTTCAACCTCACCAACCGGCGGCGCAGTGAGCTGGAGGTGGCGGCGCTGGCGCAAGACCCGGCGGCCGTCACGCTGCAGGCGCGGCTGAAGGACCGCTTTGGCGACAACGGCATGATCAGCGTGGTGGTCGCCCTGCAGGCGGGGGACGAGCTGCTGATCGACACCTGGCTGATGAGCTGCCGGGTGCTCAACCGGGGCGTCGAGCGCGCGGTGCTCAACGAGCTGGTCGATGTGGCCCGGTCCCGCGGCCTGCGCCGCCTGGTGGGCCGCTACCTGCCCACGCCCAAGAACGCCTTGGTGCGCGACCACTATGCCGGCCTGGGGTTCGTGCGGATGACCGACCCCACCGAGCCCGACAGTGCCGGCGCAGGGTGGGTTCTTGACCTGGCCGGCCACCAGCCGCTGCCCTGCCAGGTGCGGGTGCTGCGGCCGGGCCAAGGCATCGGGGCTTGAGCGGCCATGCTGTTCAATTCCTACGCCTTCATCTTCGGCTTCCTGCCGGTGGTGCTGATCGGCTATGCGCTGCTGGCCCGGCGCGGTGGCCCGGCGGGCCGCCCGGTGTGGTGGCTGGTGGCCTGCTCGACCGTGTTCTATGCGATCTGGAACCCGGTCAACCTGGCCATCATCCTGCCGTCGCTGATCGTCAACTTCGCGCTGGCGCGGCTGCTGCAGCGGCGGGTGGCGCAAGGCCCTTCTGAGGACCCCATCACCTCGGCCATCCTGTTCGTGGGCGTCGCACTCAATCTGTGCTTTCTGGGCTATTTCAAATACCGCAACTTCTTTGTCGACAGCGCCAACCAGTTGCTCGGCCAGCAGTGGCCGCTGCTCGATCTGTTGCTGCCGCTGGGCATCTCCTTCATCACCTTCCAGAAGATCGCCTTTCTGGTCGATGTGCGGGGCGGCACGGTCAAGCAGTTCGAGGCGCGTGACTTCCTGATCTTCGTCGCCTTCTTCCCGCAGTTGATCGCCGGGCCCATCGTCCACTACCGAGAGATGGTGCCGCAGTTCCAGGCCAGCCCGCGCCGGGTCGAGGCCCGCGACCTGTGCATCGGCCTGTGCCTGTTTGCGATGGGGCTGTTCAAGAAAGCGGTGCTGGCCGACGGCATTGCACCGCATGCCACGGCCTTGTTCGCGATGAGCGAGCGCGGCGACGCGCTGGGCCTGGTCAACGCCTGGCTGGGCGGCCTGTGCTTTGCGCTGCAGGTGTATTTCGACTTCTCGGGCTACTCCGACATGGCCATTGGCCTGGCCCGGCTGTTTGGCATCCGCCTGCCGATCAACTTTGATTCACCGCTCAAGGCGACCAGCATCATCGATTTCTGGAACCGCTGGCACATGACGCTGACGCGCTTCCTCACCGCCTATGTTTACGCCCCGCTGTCGCTGCGCCTGACACGCGCCCGCATGGTGCGCGGCCAGGCGATGGTCAAGCGCGCCGGCAGCCGCCCGGCTGCCTTCGCGGTGCTGGTGGCCCTGCCGACGATGCTGACGATGTTTCTGTCGGGCCTGTGGCATGGCGCCGGCCTGACCTTTGTGCTCTACGGCCTGCTGCATGGCGTCTACCTGGTCATCAACCACGCCTGGCGGCAGTGGCGGCCGGCCTGGGAGCGCCAGCGCTACCAGCGCCTGATGGCGCCGCTGGGTGGCCTGCTGACGCTGCTGGCGCTGGTGTTCTCGATGGCGCTGTTCAAGAGCCGCACGGTGGGCTCGGCGCTGCACATGATGCAGGCCATGCTGGGGCTGGACGGCGTCAGCCTGCCGCTGGCCGTGCTGGGGCGACTGGGCAGCGCGGGGGCCTGGTTGCAGGCCGCTGGCGTGCGCGGTGACCTGACATCGGGCGGTGGTTTCGTCCAGGCGATGGCCTGGTCGCTGCTGCTGCTGGCGATTGCCACCGGCCTGCCAAACTCGATGCAATTGATGGCGCGCTTCGAGCCGGCGTTGGGCATGAAGGCCGTCGCGCCCGGGCGCTGGCAGGTCGTGCTCAACGCGCGCTGGGCGGCCTGGTTCGGCCTGTTGCTGTTGGGCGGGCTGATGAGCCTGAACCAGATCAGTGAATTTCTCTACTGGCACTTCTAGCCCATGAGCGAGCGCAGATTCCTGGCCTGGCTGTTCGGTGTGGCGGCCCTTGCGGGGCTGTTGGTCGCAGCGATTTGCTGGCTGGTGGATCCTTACCTGGTGTTTGGCCGCCCGCGGGTGGCCGGCTTCAACGACATCAAGGTGGCGGTGACCCAGCGCGAGCCGATGATGAAGGCCCACCAGGCCAGCCGGTCCTGCGGCAAGACGGTGATTCTCGGCAGCTCGCGTTCGGCCATCGGCCTGGACCCGGGCGCCCCGGTGTGGCCAGCCGCGCTGCGGCCGGTCTACAACCTCAGCCTGGCCGGCAGCAACCTGGCCGATGCCCGGCGCTTGCTGCAGGCCCTGCTGGCCCATTGCGGGCCGGACCGCTTGCCCACCACCCTGGTGATCGGGCTGGACTTCGAGTCCTTCGAGCATTGGCCGTCCGGTTTTGGGCCTGTGCGGCCCCAACCCAACCGCGCCGATCAGGAGCAGATCGACCGGCTGGCGCAATTGGCCAGTCGCGATGTTGGCTGGGCCCAAGCGCCCACCCGCCTGTGGCAGGACCGCGCAGCGGCCTTGCTGACCATCAGCGCCGTGTTCGACAGCCTGGCCACGCTGCAGGCCAGCCTGCGATCGGCCGGCGCCAATCTGCTGGCCAACGGCAAATCATCCGAGTGGCAGCTGCGCGACTGGACTCTGGCCGACGGTGCCGGCATTTTGTTCGAGCAAAAGCATCTGCTGGTGGCGCGGCGCTATGCCACGCCGCTGCAGATGAGTGCCGAGCCGGGTGGGCCGATCCGCGACATGGCCGATGTGCAGGCCCTGCTCGACCTGGCAGCGCGCCACCAGATGGTGGTCAGGCTGGCGGTGCAGCCCTCGCATGTGTCACACCATGAGCTGCTGGACGCGCTGGGTTTCTGGCCCGATTTCGAGCGCTGGAAGCGGGTGCTTGCCGACACCGCCCAAGCCCAACGCCAACGCGGCCTGGATGTCAAGGTCTGGGATTTTGGTGGCTATGAGCCTGACTACCTCGAGCCAGTGCCGGCGCGCGGCCTGCGTGGCAAGGCGATGGCCAGTTTCTGGGACCCGGTGCACTACAGCACCCCCTTGGGCGCGCGCATCGTCTCGACCCTGCTGACCGGCGCTGCGCCGGGCGAGCGCCTGGCCACCGAGCTGCGGCCCGACACGGTGGACCAGCGGCTGGCGCAGGTGCGCAGCGACCGCGCGGCCTGGCGGCTGCAGCATCCCGAGGCCCTGGCCGAGACCCAGCGCCTGCGCTGCACCGCCATGCCCTGCGGCAAAGCTGCCAGCCCGCGGTGATGCCCCCAACCCACGCACCCAACCCACGCCCCCAACCCGCGCCCCTGCCCCCGGAGCCGAACCGCATGACCCCACCCCCGCAGGCGCCGCTGGCTGGCGCGCAGTTCGACCACATCGGCCTGGTGGTCAAGACCCTGCGCAAGGGCCGCCAGGTGCTGCAGCAGGTGCATGGCGTGGTCGAGTGGACAGTCGCCGTGGTCGACCCGGTCAACGGTGTGCACATCCTGTTCGGCCGCGACCCGGCCGGCATGGTCTACGAATTGCTGGAGCCGATCGGCGTTGACAGCCCGGTGCATGCGGCACTTAGCGCCCGCAAGAACCTGCTCAACCATGTGGCCTACCGGGTCGGCGATCTGGCGCAGGCGGCGGCGGCGATGCGCCAGGCCGGCTGTGCAGCCACCGCCGAGCCGACACTGGCCATCGCCTTCGGCAACGGCCGGGTGCAGTTTTTCGTCAGCCCCTTGAACACCTTGATCGAGCTGATCGAGGCACCCGGCCACCGGCATGCCTTTGGCGCCTGAACACCTTCGCCGCCATCTCCTGGAGACTCCGACATGACCACCACCGCCGCTATCCCCATCGCTACCGACACCACCACCGACCGCCCCGCACTGGCCCAACTGCTTGAACAACTGTTGGCGGCCTGGCCCGAGCACCGGCCCTTTGTGCAGACCAGTTTCAATGGCCGCAGTGCCGCCGCGCTGGACGTGTCGGAGTCGCTGTCGGCGGCCATCCTGAGCCTGGCGCAGGACCTGCCCGCTGGCCTGGACACGCTGGCCGCCGACTACCGATTCCTCTGCGAGGACATCGTGCGGCCGGAGGAGATCCACTTCCGCCGCCACGGCCGCTACCGGCTGTCGCGGTTCGAAGACGCCAACGCCGAGTGCTATGCCAACGCCGCCTACATGGCGCGCTACATGAACGGGCTGCTGCTGTCGAATGTGCTGTGGCCCAACCATGCCAGCGCGTTTGCGCACTTCGCCACCGTCTATTTGGCCGGCCTGCCGGCCGGCAGCCGGCACCTGGAGATCGGGCCCGGGCATGGCCTGCTGCTGTACTTTGCCGCCCAGTGCCCGGCGGTGGCGGCCATCACCGGCTGGGATGTCAGCCCGACCAGCATCGCCAAGACCCGCCATGCGCTGACCCGCCTGGGTGCGCGGTTGACCGCTGACCTGACCCTGCAGGACATGTTCGCGGCCGCGCCGCGCAGCCCGGACCAGCTCTTCGACAGCCTGGTGATGAGCGAGATCCTGGAGCACCTGGAAGACCCGGTGGCGGCCTTGCGCGCCGCCGGCCAGGCCCTGCGCCCGGGTGGGCACCTGTTTGTCAATGTGCCGGCCAACAGCCCGGCGCCCGACCACATCTTCCTGTTCGAGAGCCCTGAGCATGCGGCCGACATCGTCGCCCAGTCGGGCTTCGAGGTGGCCGATGTGCAGGCCTTCCCGATGGCCGGCGCCAGCCTGGACCGGGCCCGCCGCCACAAGCTGTCGGTCTCTTGTGTAGTGATTGCGCGCAAGCCGGTCTGAACCCGGCCCACTGCGGGCGATCTTGTCAAGCCGGGGCGTCTTTTCGCTCCTGCCAGTAGCGCCGCAGCCAGCCCAGCCCGGCCGAGGTGCCGGCGCGCGGCCGGTACTCGCAGCCGACCCAGCCGCGGTAGCCCAGCGTGTCGATCAGGTCGAACAGGTAGGGGTAATTCAGCTCGCCCAGGTCGGGCTCGTGGCGGTCGGGCACCCCGGCGATCTGCAGGTGGCCAACCCGCCCGCCGCCACCGGCGCCCAGGTGGTGGCGCAGCTTCATGGCCAGGTCGCCCTCGACGATCTGGCAGTGGTAGAGATCCATCTGCACCTGCAGATTGGGCGCGGCGATGGCCCGCACCAGGGCATGGGCCTGGTCCTGGCGGTTGAGGAAATAGCCCGGGATGTCGCGGGTGTTGATCGGCTCGATCAGCACCGCCAGGCCCAGTGGCGCAGCCTGCGCGGCGGCCCAGGCCAGGTTGGCCTGGTAGCAGGCGGCGTGGGCGGCGTGGTCTGCACGGTCCGCACCATCGGGCAGCAGGCCGGCCATCACATGCACCCGGGGGCAGGCCAGCGCCCGGGCATAGGGCAGGGCCTGGTCGATGAAGCCGTGCTGGAACTCGGCCACCCGGTCGGGCAGGCTGGCCAGGCCGCGCTCGCCGGCCTCGAAGTTGCCGGGTGGCGCGTTGAACAGAACCTGGGTCAGGCCGTGGTCCTGCAGCCGCTCGGCCAGCGCGGCGCGGTCGAAGGCATAGGGGAACAGGTATTCCACCGCCTCGAAGCCATCGGCTGCCGCCGCTGCAAAGCGGTCCAGAAAGGCATGCTCGGTGTACATCATCGACAGGTTGGCGGCAAAGCGGGGCATGTGGGTGTCCTCCGTGTTGGTCTTACCAGACCGCGCCAAAAGCCAGCCGCAGGTCGTCAAGTTGGGCGGCGTCCAGCGGCGCCGGCCGGGGCTGGGTCATCAGCCACAGGCGGGCGGTCTCGGCCAGCTCTTCCAGCGTGGCCATCGCGTTGGCCGGGCTGTCATGCCAGACATTGGGGCCCAGCCGGTCGAGCAGCACCGCGCGCAGCGTTGCACCGCGTTGCCGTGCCTGGGCGATGGCCTGCGCCACCAGGCCGGCCACCGCCGGGTCGCCGGGCCGGTGGTAGGGGATCAGCGGCACCCGGCCGACCTTCATCACGAAGTAAGGCGTGATCGGCGGCAGCACCGCGTCAGCGCGCCAGACGCCGGCCAGCGTCAGTGCCACCAGCGGCGTGCTGTGGCTGTGGATCACGCAGTGCGCGCCGGGGTCAGCGGCATAGATGCTGCGGTGCAAGGCCAGGGTCTTGCTGGCGCGGTCGCCGCTGGTCTGTTGGCCGTCGTCCGTCACCTGGGCCAGGCGATCGGGCTGCAGGCTGCCCAGGCAGGCGTCGGTGGCGGTGATCAGAAAACCCTGGGCGGCCGGCAATCGCACGCTGATGTTGCCGGCCGTGGCATGCACCAGGCCACGCTCGAACAGCGAGCGGCCGACGCGGCAGATCTCGTGCCGCAGGGCGTCCACCGTCATGGCAGGCCGAGTGCCTCGGTGAAGAAGTCGGTGCCACCGAAGTTGCCGCTCTTGAGCGCCAGTTGCAGGGGCGCCTGGCCGGCACCGCGCACCGCCTGGGTCCAGGGCACGCCGGGGCAGATCGCGGCGCCGATGCGCAGGGTGTGCACGGCCAGCGCTTGCACCACCGCGCCCGAGGTCTCGCCGCCCGCCACCACCAGGCGCTGGCTGCCGCGCCCGACCAGGCCGGCGGCGATGCGGGCCAGGGCCTGCTCGACCAGCGCGCCGGCCGCAGCCACCCCCAGGCTGGCCTGGGTGGCCGCCAGCGTGCCGGCGTCGGTGGTGGCGTAGATCAGCACCGGCTGGCCTTGGGCGGCGGCCCAGGCCAGGGCCGCGCTGGCCACCGGCTCGGCCCGGGCCAGTGCGGCCGGATCGATGCGCATCGCCGGGCGGCCGGCCTGGATCCAATGCGCCACCTGGGCCTGGGTGGCCAGCGAGCAAGAGCCGGCCAGTACGGCGGCCGGGCGGATTGCTTCCGACACGCCGTCCAGCCGTGCGGCCTGGGCGTCCAGCGTCACCCGGCCGGCCTCGGCCAGCAGCGCGGGCAGGCCCAGCGCCAGGCCAGAGCCTGCCACCCACAACGGCAGGTGGGCAGCCCCGGCGGCCAGGCGCTGCAGATCGGCGTTGTCAACCGCATCGGCGATCACCAGCCGCACGCCGTCTTGCCGCAGTTGGTCCAGCCGGTCGGCTATCGGCCCCGCGCCGCCGGCCACCGTGTCATGCCGCAGCAAGCCCACCCGGCCCTGGCACTGGGCCTGCAGCACCCGCACCAGGTTGGCGTCGGTCATCGGCGTGAGCGGGTGGCTGCGCATGCCCGAATCACTGAGCAACTGGTCGCCCACGAACAGGTGGCCGCAGAAGACCGTGCGGCCGTTCTCGGGGAAGGCCGGGCAGACGATCACCAGGTCGGTGCCCAGCGCCGCCATCAAGGCCTCGGCCACCGGGCCGATGTTGCCGGCCGGGGTGGAGTCGAAGGTCGAGCAGACCTTGAAGTAAAACTGCTGCGCGCCAGCGCCCTGCAGCCAGCGCAGCGCGGCCATTGCGTCGGCCACTGCGGCGGCGGCCGGGCTGGTGCGCGACTTCAGGGCCACCACCACCGCATCGGCGGCCGCCACCTCGGCCGGCACCGCGCCACCCGGCACGCCGATCACCTGCACCGTGCGCAGGCCGGCGCGCACCAGCATGCTGGCGACATCGGTAGCGCCGGTGAAATCGTCGGCGATGACGCCCAGGATCATGGTTGGGCCGGCGCGGGTTCTGGCTTGGCCACTGCTCCCGGCAAGGTGATGCCGGTGAGCGCCGCATACAGCTTGATCACCGCGCTGTCGTCCTCGGCGCCATGGCCGGCGCCGGCCGTGCCCAGGTAGAGCTGGTGGGCGGCGGCGGCCAGGGGCAGCGGCACCGCCAGCTTGCGCGCGGCGTCCAGCACGATGCCCAGATCCTTGATGAAGATGTTGACCGACGACAGCGGCGTGTAGTCGCCGGCCAGGATGTGGGGCACCCGGTTGGCGAACATCCAGCTGGCACCGGCCGAGTTGCAGATCACCTCGTAGAGCTGATCGGCATCGGCGCCGGCCCGGATGCCCAGCGCCATCGCCTCGCAGGCCGCCGCGATGTGCACCCCGGCCAGGTGCTGGTTGACCATCTTGACGGTGGAGCCCACGCCGGCCCGGTCACCCAGCCGGTAGACCTTGCCGGCCACCGCGTCGAGCAGCCCGCCGGCAGCGGCAAAGGCCTCGGGCCGGCCCGAGGCCATCACCGTCATTTGGCCTGCGGCGGCCTTGAGCGCGCCGCCTGAGACCGGGGCGTCGATCAGCCACAGGCCCAGGGCCTGCAGGCGGGCCTCCCAAAGCGGCGGCAGGGTCGGGTCCACGGTGGCCGAGCAGACCACCACCGCGCCGGGTTTGAGCTGTGCGGCCAGGCCACCGGGGTCGGTAGGCGTGCCGAACAGCAGGGCCTCGGTCTGCGCGGCCGTGACCACCAGCACCAGCACCACATCGCAGGCCGCCGCCAACTCGGCCGGGCTGGTGGCGATGTGGCCACCGGCTTGCGCCACCCGGGCGCAGGCGGCGGGGTTGAGATCGAAGCCCCAGGTCGGGATGCCGCGCGCCAGCGCGGTCAGCGCGGCGCCACCGCCCATCGAGCCCAGGCCGATCACGCCGAGTGTGGTGGGGATTGTTGTCATCGGCAGCCTGGGTTGATGGATGGGTTGACGGATTGACGGCGGCTGGTTCAAGCCTTGCCCTGGTTGGCCACCGCCGCAGCAGCGCGCGCTGCCGCAGCCGGATCACCCAGGTACTGGCTGCGGATCGGCCGAAGGTTGGCATCCAGCTCATAGACCAGCGGGATGCCGTTGGGGATGTTGACGCCGACGATGTCGGCGTCGGCAATGCCGTCCAGGTACTTCACCAGCGCGCGGATCGAGTTGCCGTGGGCGGCGATCACCAGGCGCTGGCCGCCCTGGATGCCCGGGGCCAGCACCTGCTGCCAGAACGGCATCACCCGGGCCACGGTGTCTTTCAGGCATTCGGTCAGCGGCACCTGGCCGGCCGCCAGCCGGGCGTAGCGCAGGTCCGCGCGCTCGCTGCGCGGGTCGTCGGCGGCCAGCGCGGGCGGCGGCGTGTCGTAGCTGCGGCGCCACACCAGCACCTGCTCATCGCCATACTGGCGCGCCATGTCGGCCTTGTTCAAGCCCTGCAGCGCGCCGTAGTGGCGCTCGTTCAGGCGCCAGTCATTGACCACCGGCAGCCAGGTGCGGTCCATCTGGTCCAGGGTGTGCCAGAGCGTCCAGATGGCGCGTTGCAGCACCGAGGTGTAGGCGATGTCGAACGCCATCCCGGCGGCCTTGAGCAGCCGGCCGGCCTGCTGGGCCTGGGCCACGCCGGTGGGCGTGAGCGGCACGTCGGTCCAGCCGGTGAAGCGGTTTTCCAGGTTCCAGGTCGATTCACCATGGCGGATCAGCACGAGCTTGTACATGGCAGGTCGGGAATCGCAGTTGGGGGATGGCGGCGGGTTGGGCGAGGGCAGCCCCGAATTCTATAATCCGCCCCTTTTCCAGACCCAGGCCCAACCCCGTGAAGTTCCTCATCGACAACTGGATGCTCATCCTGATGGCCGCCGCTTCGGGCGGCCTGCTGCTGTTCCAGGCCCTGCAGAAATCCACCGGCGGCGGCGTCGGCACGGCCGAGGCGGTGCGCCTGATCAACCGCGAGAAGGGCGTGCTGATCGACGTCTGCGACCCGGCCGAGTTTGCCGCCGGCCATGCGGTGGGTGCCCGCAACATCCCGCTCACCTCGCTCGATGGGGCCAAGGGCCTGCCCAGCAACAAGGCGCTGCCGCTGGTCTTGCTGTGTGCCTCGGGGGCGCGGGCCGGCCGCGCGGCGGCACAGTTGCGCAAGGCCGGCTTTGCGCAGGCGGTGGCCATCTCGGGCGGCCTGCCGGCCTGGCGCGAGGCCGGCCTGCCGGTTGAAAAAACTGCGGCCTGAGCGCCGCGTACCGGCCCCGCAGCGCTGACCTGCCACCGCGCAGGGCTTTGCAGCCCTGGTGACAATCCGCCTCTTTTTGGCCTGAACAAGTCGAGATCCATGAACGCTGTCCGCATGTACACCACCCAGGTCTGCCCCTACTGCGTGCGGGCCAAGGCCTTGCTCAAGCAGCGTGGGGTAGCGCAGATCGACGAGCTTCGCATCGATCTCGACCCCCAGCAGCGCGACCAGATGATCGCGCTGACCGGCCGCCGCACGGTGCCGCAGATCTTTATCGGCCACACCCATGTCGGCGGCTGTGACGACCTGATGGCGCTCGACCGCAGCGGCGGCCTGGCCGCGTTGCTGGCCGCCGGCTAGGTCGCTGCCCGGCCTGTGCGCAATGCTGCGCACAAGCAAGAGTGATGCGTCCTCGAGGCCCCTTTGGCAGCCAAAGCGCTGCGACATAATCCGCGCCCCAGCCAGCCCATTGCCCTTCCTTGAAGGGCTTTTGTTTTCCTCAGGACTCCCACCCCCATGGCCGACCAAGACCCCACCCCCGTGTTCCAGATCCAGCGCATGTATTTGAAGGATCTGTCGCTGGAGCAGCCCAACTCGCCGGCCATCCTGCTGGAGCAGCAGCAACCCCAGGTCGACATCAACCTGGCGATGTCGGCGGGCAGTGTCAGCGACGGCATTTTTGAGGTGACCGTCACCGCCACCGTGACCACCAAGCTCAAAGACCGCACGCTGTTCCTGATCGAAGCCAAGCAGGCCGGCATCTTCGAGATCCGCAACGTGCCAGAAGAGCAGTTGCAGGGCATCCTCAGCATCGTCTGCCCGCAGATGATCTACCCCTACCTGCGCGCCATTGTCTCGGACGTCTGCACCCGCGCCGGCTTCCCGCCGATCATGCTGACCGAGGTCAACTTCCAGGCCATGTTCGAGGCCCAGCAGGCCCAGGCCGCCGGCATCGCCAGCCTGGGCAACTGAAAGCCCATAGGCCGGCCGGCGCTGTGACGATAGTCGCTTGGCCGGTGGTGGTGTTGGGGGCCGGTGCCTGGGGCACCGCGCTGGCCAGCGCCGCCGCGCGCCGCCAGCCGGTGCTGTTGTGGGCCCGCGATGCCGCCCAAGCCGCCGCGATGCAGGCCGAGCGGGTCAACCAGCGCTACCTGCCCGCCGTGGCACTGCCGCCGCAACTGCAGATCAGCGCCGATCTGCCGCAAGCCCTGGCGGCCTGCGCGGCCGGTCTGGTGATCATCGGCACGCCGATGGCCGGCCTGCGCGACACGCTGGCCGGGCTGCCCGGCGGCGCCCGGGTGTTGTGGCTGTGCAAGGGCCTGGAAGCCGGCTCGGGCGCGCTCGGCCATGAGTTGGCCGCCAGCCTGCGTCCCGACCTGCGCTGCGGCGTGTTGTCGGGCCCGAGCTTTGCGCTGGAGGTGGCGCGCGGCCAGCCCACGGCGCTGGTGGCCGCCAGCCACGATGCGGCGCTGGCCCACGACGCGGTGGCCGCGCTGCATGACGACAGCCTGCGCATCTACACCTCGGCCGACCCGGTCGGGGTCGAGGTGGGCGGCGCGGTCAAGAACGTGATGGCGATCGCCACCGGCATCGCCGATGGCCTGCAACTGGGCCAGAACGCCCGCGCCGCGCTGGTCACCCGCGGCCTGGCCGAGATCACCCGGCTGGGCTTGGCGCTGGGCGCCCGGGCCGAGACCTTCATGGGCCTGTCGGGCCTGGGCGACCTGGTGCTGACGGCCACCGGCGATCTGTCGCGCAACCGCCGGGTGGGGTTGATGTTGGCGGCCGGCCAATCGCTGGCCGAGGTATTGACGCAACTCGGCCATGTGGCCGAGGGCGTGCTCACCGCGCCCACGCTGCTGGCGCGGGCGCGCGGCCTGGGGGTGGACATGCCGATCACCGAGGCGGTGGTGTCGGTGCTGCAGGCGGCTATGTCGCCCGCCCAGGCGCTGCGCCGGCTGATGGCGCGCGAGGCCCGCGCCGAGCTTTGAGGCCGGATCCCTCAGACCCTCAAGCCCCGCCGGCATAGGCCTGCTGGCGCCAGGCCTCGAACACCACCACCGCCACCGCATTGCTCAGGTTCAGGCTGCGCTGGCCCGGCCGCATCGGCAGCCGCACTCGGTGATCGGGCGCAAAACCATCCCGCACAGCCTCGGGCAGGCCGGCGGTCTCGCTGCCAAACACCAGCCAGTCGCCCGGCTCGAAGGCCACCGCCGGCAGCGCCAGCGCGCCCCGGGTGGTGAAGGCCCAGCGCCGGCCGCCAGCGGCCAGCATCGCGGCCACCAAGGCGGCCCAATCGGCATGCCGCTGCACCGCTGCGGTCTCGTGGTAGTCCAGCCCGGCGCGGCGCAACAGTTTGTCGTCCATCGAGAAGCCCAGCGGCTCCACCAGGTGCAGGGCGCAGCCGGTGTTGGCCGCCAGCCGGATCACATTGCCGGTGTTGGGGGGGATCTCGGGGTGCACCAGCACGATGTTGAACATGGGCGGCTCGGTCAGCCTGGCTCAGGGCCCGTCGGCGGGTGCGGGGGTGCGCGCCAGCACCCACAGTTGCACGCTGGCCGCGCCGGCCGCACGCAGCGCCAAGGTGGCGGCGGCGGCGGTGCCACCGGTGGTCAGCACATCGTCCACCAGCGCCACATGCCGGCCCGCGAGCTGGCCGGCGCGCCCGTCCACCCACATCGCGTCGCGCAGATTGCGCTCGCGCTGGTGGCGCGTCAGGCCCACCTGGTGCGGGGTGTCGCGCAGCCGCAGCAACAGGTCGGCGCGTGCCGGCAGGCCCTGGCGCCGGGCCAGCCGGCGCGCCAGCTCCCAGGCCTGGTTGTAGCCGCGCTCGGCCAACCGGGCCGGGCTGAGTGGCACCGGCAGCACGATTTGCGCGGGCGGCAGCCAGGCCGACGCTTGCGCCACGGCCGGCAGCAGCACATCGGCCAGCAGGCCGGCCAGCTCGGGCTGGGCCTGGAACTTCAGCCGCGCCACCAAGCGGTCCCAGGGGAAGGCATAGCCCACCGCCGCCACACAGCCGGCAAACACCGGCGGCTGGCGTAGGCAGGCGCCGCAGACCCGGCCGCCCGCCCCCGGCAAGGCGCAGCGCGGGCAACGCGCGGGCTGGCTATCGACAAAGCGCGCTTGGCAATCGCCGCACAGGCCCTGGCCGCCCCACTGGCCACAGACCTCGCAGGGCCAGGCTGCAAACCCCCACCGGTCGGCCCAAGGCCGGCGCCTGCCGACCCCATGGTTGGCTGCCGACAGGGGCGCGGGATGGGCGTCTGGGTAGGCGTCTGGGCGGGTATCAGCGTGGGACATCGCCTCAATATACTGGTCGCCGATGCCCGCCGACAGCCTGCTGCCCCTCACCGATGCCCGGGCGCTGGCGCATCAGCTAGCGCGCCAGGCGCGTGCCGACGCGGCGCCCTGGCTGCACCAGGAGGTGGCCCGCCGGATGGCCGAGCGCCTGCCGGTGATCCGCCAGGCGCCTGCATCCTGGCTCGACTGGTGGGGCTTTACCGGGGCCGGGGCAGCGTCGGTGATGGGGGTCTGGCCGCAGGCCCGCCGCAGCGTGGTCGAACCCACGCTGGCGCTGGTAGAGCGCAGCCGCAGCGCCGCGCGTGCGCCTTGGTGGGCGCTGGGCCAACGGCGGCGCGATGCCGGCAGCCCGATCTGGCTGGAGAGTGAAGTGCCGGCTGGCCAGGCCGGCATGCTGTGGGCCAATCTGGTGCTGCACACCCAGCCCGACCCACCGTCGGCATTGGCACGCTGGCACCAGGCCCTGGCAGTTGACGGCTTTGTGATGTTCTCCTGCTTCGGGCCCGACACCTTGAAGGAGTTGCGGGCGGTCTATGCCGAGGCCGGCTGGCCCAGCCCGCATCCGCCCTACACCGACATGCATGACGTCGGTGACGCGCTGGTGCAGGCCGGCTTTGCCGACCCGGTGATGGACCAGGAGCGCTTGCAACTGAGCTGGAGCACCCCTGAGGCCCTGTTGGCTGAATTGCGTGGCCTGGGCGGCCATCTGGGTGTGGACCGGGGGCCCGGCCTGCGCACCCCGGCCTGGCGCCGCAGGCTGCTGCAGGCGCTGGCAGCCCGTGCTGACGCGCAGGGGCGCATCACGATGGGCTTTGAGCTGGTCTACGGCCATGCTTACAAGCCGGCGCCGCGGCGGCCGCGCGGCGAGCTGGCCAGCGTGTCGCTCGACCAGCTGCGGGCCACGCTGCCCAAACGCAACACTTGAATTTCTAACCCGGCTTTGTGCCAGCCCGGGCTGGCGGGCCGGTCGCGTTCGGTCGGGCGGTTGTCGCCACTCGGCTAGAATATGCGTTTGATCTGGCGCCTTTCCGCCGCTGCTTTGTTGGCCTTTGGCCTGGGCTGCGGTGCACCGCAAATCGCGGCGGCAGGCCTGCACAGGCCAGCGGCAGCCGCCACCAAAGACCACCTACCCATGTCCATCACGCTCGCCCCCAGCCCCTGGCCAGCGCCTGCCGCGCCGCGTCTGGCATCGGGCTGGCGTTTTGCACGCGAGCAGGCCGCCCCTGGCGGCTGGTTGTTTGACCTGCGGCGCAATCTGTCCATCACGCCGCGCCAGTTGCTGGCGGCCTATGGCCTGCTGTGCGCCATTTCCTTGCTGGTGGCGGTGGGGTTTTGGTGGCAGGGCGTGCGGGTGGTCGGCCTGTTCACCGGGCTTGAGCTGCTGGCGGTGGGCCTGGCCCTGCTGGTGGTGGCGCGCCACGCGGGCGACCGCGAATTGATCACGCTGGCCGAGGGCGAGTTGTCGGTCGAGCAGCGTTTTGGCCCGGGCGTGGTGCACACCTCGTTCCGCGCTGAATGGGTGAGGGTGGAGCCAGCCGCCGATGACGGATCGCTGGTGGAGGTCTCGGGCCAGGGCCGCCGGGTGCGGGTGGGCCGGCATGTGCGCCCCGAGCTACGGGTGGCCCTGGCGCAAGAGCTGCGCCGTGCCTTGCGCCTGACGCGCCGGGCCGGTGAACGGGTTGTGGATCACGAACTTAAAGCATGATGATGATGACGACAAACTCGCTTGTGTCTCGGGCCCGGCAGGGCATGCTGGCCACCGCGGCCACGCTGGCCACCCAGGCCGTGCTGGCAGGGGACCTGGCCGGCGGGCCGGCCAAGAACCAGCTCGATCTGCACCCCCCGGTTACCCGGCTGGCCAGCGACATCCAGGGCCTGCACTACATCATGCTGATCATCTGCACGGTGATCTTCCTGGCGGTGTTCGGCGTGATGTTTTATTCGATCATCAAGCACCGCAAGTCGGTGGGCCACAAATCGGCCAACTTCCACGAGAGCGTGGGCGTCGAGATCGCCTGGACCGTGGTGCCCTTCATCATCGTCACGGCGATGGGCCTGATGGCGACCAAGACCGTGGTCGCGATGAAGGACACCAGCAACGCCGATCTCACCATCAAGACCACCGGCATGCAGTGGAAATGGGGCTATGACTACCTCAAGGGCGAGGGCGAAGGCATCGGCTTCGTCTCCACGCTGGACGTGGCCCACCGCATGATGTCGGACGCCGGCAAGCCGGCCGGCGACAACTACCTGCTCAAGGTCGACAACCCGCTGGTGGTGCCGGTCAACAAAAAGATCCGCATCATCACCACCGCCAACGACGTGATCCACTCGTGGATGGTGCCGGCCTTTGCGGTCAAGCAAGATGCCATCCCCGGCTTTGTGCGTGATGCCTGGTTCCGTGCCGAGAAAACCGGTGATTTCTATGGCCAGTGTGTCGAGTTGTGCGGCAAAGAGCACGCCTACATGCCGATCCATGTCAAGGTGGTGTCGGCCGAGGATTACAGCAAGTGGGTGGACGGCAAGAAGAAAGAGTTGGCGGCCAAGGCCGATGATCCGAAAAAGGTCTGGACCCTGGAGGCCCTGGCCGCCCGCGGCGAGAAGGTCTACAACGCCAACTGCGCCGTCTGCCACCGCCCCGACGGCAAGGGCGCCGGCCCGATCAAGCCGCTGGATGGCGCGGCGGTGGTGCAAGACGCCGACAAGGCCAAGCAGATCGCGGTGCTGCTGAACGGCCAGAACAACGGCGCGATGCCGTCCTGGAAGGCGCTGTCGGACACCGAGCTTGCGGCGGTGGTCACCTTCACCAAGAACCACTGGTCCAACAAGACCGGCCAGCTCGTGCAGCCTGCTGATGTCCTCGCGCTGCGCAAGTGACGCTTGAAAACTCGCCCTCTTCCGTACCCAGATAGCCGCTGAAAGGCCACGCCATGAGCGCCGTCCTCCCCCAACACGGGTCGCACGACCACGCAGCGCACGACCACGCGCACCACGACGACCACGACGACCATGACCACGGCCCGACCAAGGGCTGGCGGCGCTGGTTGTACGCCACCAACCACAAGGACATCGGCACGATGTACTTGTTGTTCTCGTTCACGATGTTGATGATCGGCGGCGTGCTGGCGCTGTGCATCCGCGCTGAGCTGTTCCAGCCGGGCCTGCAGTTCTTCAACCCGCAGTTGTTCAACTCGTTCACCACCATGCACGGGCTGATCATGGTGTTCGGCGCGATCATGCCGGCCTTTGTCGGCTTCGCGAACTGGCTGATCCCGATGCAGATCGGCGCCGCCGACATGGCCTTCGCGCGCATGAACAACTTCAGCTTCTGGCTGTTGATCCCGGCCGCGCTGATGCTGGTGGGCTCGTTCTTCATGCCCGGTGGTGCGCCGGCCGCCGGCTGGACGCTGTACGCGCCGCTCACGCTGCAGATGGGCCCGTCGATGGACGCCGGCATCTTTGCGATGCACATCATGGGTGCGTCGTCGATCATGGGCTCGATCAACATCATCGTCACCATCCTCAACATGCGCGCGCCCGGCATGACGCTGATGAAGATGCCTTTGTTTTGCTGGACCTGGCTGATCACCGCTTACCTGCTGATCGCGGTGATGCCGGTGCTGGCCGGCGCGATCACCATGACGCTCACAGACCGCCACTTCGGCACCAGTTTCTTCAGCCCTGCCGGTGGCGGTGACCCGGTGATGTACCAGCACATCTTCTGGTTCTTCGGCCATCCCGAGGTCTACATCATGATCTTGCCGGCCTTCGGCATCGT
>JANLZT010000131.1:0-3772 GCA_031366465.1 Betaproteobacteria bacterium
CTGGGTGGCGCTGGCCCGGCTGGGCCGGCTGCAGCGCGGCGAGACCCTGCTGGTGCATGGCGCCCGGGGCGGTGTGGGCCAGGCCTGCGTGCAGATCGGCCTGCACCTGGGGGCGCGGGTGATCGCCACCGCCACCGATCCCAGCCGCCTGCAGCCGTTAGCCGACCTGGGGGTGTTGGTGCTGCCGGCCCGGGGCTTCCGCGAAGCTGTGCTGCAGGCCACCGACGGCCGCGGCGCCGATGTGGTGGCCGACCCGGTGGGCGGCGATGTGTTTGATGAATCCACCCGCTGCACCGCCTTTGCCGGCCGCCTGCTGGTGCTGGGTTTTGCCAGTGGGCGCATCCCCACGCTGGCGATCAACCGGCCGCTGATCAAGGGTTTTGCCGTGATCGGGGTGCGGGCGGGGGAATACGGCCGGCATTTTACTGAGCAGGGCCGTGAGCACCAAGCAGCGGTGCAGCGGTTGCTGGCCGAGGGTGTGCTGCGGCCGGTGATCGGCGCGCGCTTTGCGCTGGCAGATGCCAAAGCGGCGCTGGCGGCGATGGCCGGGCGCGCGGTGACGGGCAAAATCGTGGTCACGATGGGAGACAAAGCATGAGCCAAACCATGGCCTACCACGGCTACACCACCCGCATGACCTTCGACACCGATGACAAGATCATCGTCGGCCGGGTGCTGGGCATCGACGACATCATCAGCTTCCACGGCAGCTCGGTGGCCGAGTTCGAAGCGGCGTTCCAGGCAGCGGTAGATGGCTACTTGGTTGCCTGCGCAAAGTTGGGCGCTGCGGCCGCTTGACCCTCAAGCCCCGCCCAGCAACCCGCGCAAAGCCTCACGCAGGCGCTTGCGCCTGGCCACCAGCGTATTGCGGCTGCCCAGGCCCAGATCTCGGGCCAGCTCGGTGTCTGACAACCCGAAGTCAAGCTTGCTGCGCTCCATCCGGAACAAGCGCTGCAAGTCATCCGGCAATTGCTGCACGGCAGCGTCCAGGGCCTGCGCCGCCTGTTGGCGCGCTACCACCTCTTCGGCCGACGGCGCATGGTTGTCATGCTGGGCATCCAGCCAATCGGCATCGCTTGCGGCACCTTCAGAGCCGTCGGACGCAGGCGCCGTCACCCAATCGGACGGCGTGGCACCTTGCACCAGCTTGGCCTTGCCGTGGGCCCGGAACTCGTCGTTCATGTCCAGCAAGAAGTGTCTCGCGACCAAGCTGATGAAGGAATAGAGGCTAAGACCCCGATCAGCGTCCCAGTCGGTCAGCACGCCCGTCAGAAATGTCTGTGGACGCTTGGCATAGCGCTGCGCCCGCTGGGCGATGAAACCCTGCTGGGCCTCGGCCGACGTCTGGGTGGCGCCGCCAAAGGCCTGTGTCATGGGATGCAGGTGCGCCAACTTGGCCGCCTCGGCGCGGAACACCTTCTCAAGCGCGCTGTCGCGGCGCAGCATCTGGGTGGCGGCCTCGTCACCCGGGCCCACGGCCGCATCGTCGGCCACCAGCTTCACAAAGGTGGCGGCAAGCAGCCCGTAGATGGCCTGGCGCAGCCGCTCACGATCCGGGTCAGGCTGGGGCGCACCCAGCGCCGGCGGCGCGGCCGGCGGCAGCGATTTGTACTGGATGGCCAGCGCCTCCAGCTCTGCCCAGACCGGGTTACTGGACGGGGTGCGTTTGATGGTTGCCATGGGCTGTGCGGTCTCCTCGGGCGCAGATTCTCGACTACGCTATCGCTTGCAGGGCGGCGCCACGGCCTGCTTGGAGGTTTAAAGATGCTGCATCCTGACCAATTGACAGCCGCCGCACACCGCCTGGCCGCCGCCGCCAGCAGGCCCGCCACGGTCATTGTGTTGGGCTCCTATGCGCGCGGCGACGCCACCGAAGAATCTGATCTTGACCTGGTGGTGGTGCAGCCTGAAGTCAGCGACAGGGCCGGCGAGTACTTGCGGCTCAAGGCTGCCGTCGGGCGCATCGGTGTCGGCGTCGATCTGATCCTGTTCGCCCGGCCCGAGTTCGAGCGGCGCAGCCTGGTGCCGGGCACCCTGCCGTATTGGGCCAAGACCGAAGGCAAGGTGCTGTATGAGGCCACAACATGAGGAGGCGTCGCGTTTGTTGCGGCTGGCGCGGCGCGACCACGCGGCCTTTGCTGCGCTGATTGCCGCCTCGGGCGTGCCCGCTGCGGTCGCCATGTTCCACGCCCAGCAGGCGGTTGAGAAGGCTTTGAAGTCAACGATGTGCTTGTACGGCGTGACGTTCCGCCGCACGCATGACCTGGAGCAATTGGCAAGCCAGTTGGCCGACGCGGGCCACGCGGCCCCGGTTGGGGAAGCTGAGCTCAGCCGGCTGACGCCCTACGCTGTTGAATACCGCTACGACGACGACGCGCCTGAGCTGCTGTCAGGCGAGCAGGCCAAAGCCATTGTTGAATCGGTGTTGGCTTGGGCGGCCGGGCACTGCGGGCAGTTTGATTCGTTCATGGCGGAGCGGCCAATGAATCAGCCGGGCAGTGTGTTGCGTGACCCGTTTGACGATACGGCCGAGTGAGGCTCTACACGTTTCAGGCTTGACATTCAAGCCGCCAGCGGAAATCCAAAAAACAGCCCCCGCCACCGCGCCCGAAGGCACCAAGGCGGCAAGGGGCCCAAGGCGTGCCGGGCCCGGCCTGGATACCCCGTGAGCGCTCCGGCGTGGCCCGTGGGCCGCACCGCTCGGGCCACAGCGGGGGGATGCGGGCGACCAAACGGAAACCGATGTTGTTGTTGCGGTTGCCGGGGGTGTTCCTGCCGCGGTTGGCCAGGCGCAACCTGTTGTCGTCATTGTTGTTGGACGCGCCGCGCACCGCGCGAGCGGCCGACACCCCGGTCTGGAAGGCTGGGCCGGCACCAGCACCCGGCATAGACCCCGGGCGATGGCGGCCAGAGTCTAGGCCCTGGCCCGCAGCGGCTCGGCGGCTGGCGCAAACCAGCCGTTTGGAAACCAGCGCCGCCGCAGGCGCCAGGTGTCGGCATGGCGGGCATGGGCCACCCAGCCGTTCAGGCGCTGGCGCACCTGCGCCTCGTCCACCTGGTCCTCATCAAAGGCCAGGCGCATGGCGGCCAGGCGCTGCGCCGCCCGCGCCACATTGGCGGCAGGCAGGCGGCGCCGGCCCCCCGGCCACAGCTCGAAACCCAAAAACGTGCTGGCCTGGTCGCAGCGCAAGACCTGGGTCTTGCGCGGATGCAGGCGCAGCCGGCGCACGTCCAGAAAACCCTGCACCCGGCGGGCCAGGGCCCAGGCCTCGGCCTCGGTCTGGCAGAACAAGGCAAAGTCGTCCAGATAGCGCAGGTAGCCGCGCACGCGCAGCACCTCTTTGACCCAATGGTCGAGCGGGTTCATCACCACATTGCCCAGCCATTGGCTGGTGAGATTGCCCAAGGGCAGGCCCCGGGCGCGCTCAAACGGGGTGAACAGATCGTCGCCCGGAAAGTAGCCCTGCACCGGCTCTTGCGGGTTGGACCCATCGATCACCGCATCCAGCACCGCCAGCGTGCGCGGGCAGGCCACAAAGCGGCGCGCATCGGCCTTGGCCACCGCGTGGTCGATCGACGGGAAGAAGCGGTGGATGTCACAGCGCAGCACCCAGGCGTGGGTGTCGCGAAACTGCTCATAGCGGGCCACCGCCCGGTGCTGGCCGCGCCCGGGGATGCTGGCAAAGCTGTCGGCGATGAAGCTGCGCTGTGCCTGCGGGCCCAGCACGCCGTGCAGGGCCTGGTGCAGCACCCTGTCGGCAAACGGGGCAAT
>JANLZT010000150.1:0-18257 GCA_031366465.1 Betaproteobacteria bacterium
ACCACCGCCACGCGATGCCCCGGATAAGCCCGGCCCATGCTCCCGGGCCGTGCCGGCCAGCCGCCGACGACCTGCCCGTCGACCGAGACGAAACGGCCGCAGTTGCCGACCACGTAGTTCATCTCGGTCTGGCCGAACATCTCGTTGACGCCGACACCGAGCTCCTCGCGGCAGTAGCGGAACACGGTGTCGCCGACCGCCTCGCCGGCGCTCATGATCGCCTCCAGCCGCAGGTCGTGGCGGCTGCGCGGCGACGGCACCGCCTTCATCATCGCCTTCAGCGCGGTGGGAAACAAAAACGTGTGGGTGACGCCATGGCGCGCCATCAGCGCCAGCGCGGTCTCGGGCGAGAAGCGACCCTGCCAGGCAATGATGGGCCGGCCGAAGTAGAGCGTGGGCAACAGCGCGTCCATCAGCCCACCGGTCCAGGCCCAGTCGGCGGGCGACCAGAACACCGCGTCCGATGCCAGCCGGGGCGCCGCAGCCGGGCCGCCCGGCCGCGCGTCCACCGCCGCAAAACCGAACCAGTTCTGGCTGCACACAAAGCCGCTCAGGTTGCCGATCAGCGCCCGGTGCGGGATCAGCGCGCCCTTGGGCGGGCCGGTGGTGCCGCTGGTGTAGATCAGCAGCGCGGGGTCGTCGGCGGCGGTGTCTGCCATCGTGGCCCGGGCGGCCCCCGCCGCCAGTTGGCCGGCCAGCGCAATGTCCCAGTCCAGATCGCCCTGGCCCTGCGCATCGCCCACCGCGATCACGGTGGCCAGGCCCGGGCAGTCCGCGCGGGCCAGGCGCAGGTTGGCGATGGCGCTCTCGTCGACGATGGCCAGCCTGGCGCCGCTGTCTTGCAGCCGGTAGGCCAGCGCGTCGGGGCCGAACAGCATCGCCAGCGGCATCGCCACCGCGCCCAGCCGGTAGACGGCAATGTGGGCGATGGCCGTCTCCAGGCGCTGCGGCATCACGATGGCCACCCGGTCCCCCCGCTGCACGCCCAGGCGCTGCAGCACCGCCGCCAGTTGCCCGGCCTGGCGCTGCAGGCCGGCGTAGCTCAGGCGGGCGCTGCGGCCGTCCTCATGCTGCCAGCGGATGGCAGTGGCACGCGGCGTCTGGCGGGCCCAGCGCGCGCAGCAGACCTCGGCGAGGTTGAAGCGCTCAGGCACCTGCCAGGTGAAGGACTGGTGCAGCGCGGCGTGGCGGTCTGGTGGCGCGGCGGCTGGTTGGGCAGGCCGGGCAGGTTGGGCGGCGGCCTGGGGGGATGTCTGCTTGCGCATGGGCCGGAGCTTACGGCCTGCCGGGGTGCTTCAAATTAACTCAAGTCAGCCGGCCAACGCCCGAAAAGCCAAACACAGGCCGCCGCCGCTGCGACCACGGCCCGGCCGCTGGCAAAACCGGGCCGGCCCCTGGTGAAGACCGCTGGCAGCGCCACTCGGCCGAACTCCGGAGTACCCATGCAGTTTTCCCCGCTCTCCCTGGTCAAGCACCGCATCCAGCTTGGCCAGCCATTGCCCTTCAATGTGCGCGACAACGACGGCACCTTGCTGCTGGCGCGTGGCCAGGTCATCAAGTCGGCCGACCACCGCGAGGCCCTGTTGGGCCGCGGCGCCTTGGTGGATTTGGCCGAGCTGCAGACCGCTGCCGACCGCATCGCGCTGGCGTCGCCGGCCGAGCTGCCAGGCCTGTGGAAGGCCAGCATGAACCGCCTGGCCCAGACCCTGCGCGACTCCAGGCAAGAGGGTTTTGTCGATGCGCTGGAAGACGCCGCGCCGCCGGTGCTGGCGCTGATCGCACGCGACAAGGACCTGGCCATCTTCCAGGTGCTGCGCCAGCAGGGCAATGAGCATGTGCAGTACGGCGTCAACCATGCCATGCATGCGGCCATCACCGGCAGCCTGGTGGCCCAGCGCCTGGGCTGGACTGACGACGATGCGCAGCGGGTCTTCAAGGCCGCGCTGACCATGAACATCTCGATGCTGGCGTTGCAGGGCCAGCTCGCCCTGCAGGTGACACCGCCCAGCGCCGAGCAGCGCGCCGCCATCCTGGCCCACCCGGCCTTGAGCCGCAGCCTGCTGGAGCTGAGCGGGGTGACCGATGCCGACTGGCTCACCGCCGTGTCGCAGCACCACGAGTGCCACGACGGCGGCGGCTACCCCAGCGGCACCCGCGAGCCCAGCGACATCGCCGCGCTGGTGCGGCGCGCCGACATCTACACCGCCAAGTTGAGCCCACGCGCCACCCGCAGCTCGATCGCCGCCGACAAGGCCGGGCGGATGATGTTCATGCAAGAGCCCGGCCACCCGATGACGGCGGCGCTGATCAAGGAATTTGGCGTCTACCCGCCGGGCTGCCTGGTGCGGCTGGCCTCGGGCGAGACCGGCATGGTGGTGCGCCGAGGCCCGACCGTGATGACACCCATCGTGGCGGTGATGAGCTCGCCCACCGGCGCCAACCTGAGCCACCCGGTGCGGCGCGACACCTCGCAAAAGGCCTATTGCGTGCACGCGGTGCTGGGCCCGCATGCGGTCAGCCCGCGCATGACGCCCGAGGTGCTGATGGCGGTGGCCGGGCCGTGATGCCAGTGTGCCCGCCGCTGCGGCGGCGTGGCATGCCGGCCATCGCCGATCAAGCCGGTCCGGCTGGCTGCGCCGCCCCGGCAAACGCCGCAAATGCCGCAAATTCCGAAAGGGCCGGCCCCGCCACGCGGCAGATGCGCCATTCCGGCATCAGGGTGGCGCCCATCTTCTCGTAAAAGCCGATGGCGGCCTGGTTCCAGTCGAGCACGCACCATTCAAAACGGCCGTAGTCGCGGGCCACCGCCAGCCCAGCCAGATGGGCCAGCAGTGCCTTGCCGATGCCGGCGCCGCGGGCTGCAGGCTGCACATACAAATCCTCCAGGTAGAGCCCGGGCTTGGCCAGGAAGGTGGAGAAATTGGTGAAGAACAGCGCATAGGCCACGATGCTCGGCGCGCCTTGCGGGCCGCAAGCCTCGGCCACCACCGCCTCGACCACCGGGCGCGGCCCAAACAGGTGCGGCGCCAGGGTCTCGGGGGTTAGCTGCAGCAGGTGGCTGAGGTGCTCGAACTCGGCCAGCTCGGCCACCAGGGCGGCTATCGCCCGAACGTCGCCGGGCGCGGCCGGACGCAATTTGAAATCGATCATGGCCACGATTTTGGCATCGGTGATGGGCCGCCAAGCCCGGTTTTGTCGCCGCACCGACAGCCGCCACGGGCCGCGCCACCTACAGTGCGCCATGCTCCCTGCCTACCCCATCCAACGCCTGGGCCACAGCCGCTTTCTGCCGCTGCGTGGCCTGCACTACCACCTCACCCAATGGGGCCAGCCCTTGCCAGGGCAACCCTTGCTGGTGATGGTGCACGGCTACATGGATGTCGGCGCCAGCTTCCAGTTTGTGGTGGACGCGATGGCCAACGGCCCGCTGGGCCAGCGCTGTGTGGTGGCGCCAGACTGGCGCGGCTTTGGCCGCACCGAGGGCCCGCCCACCGACAGCTACTGGTTCGCCGACTACCTGGGCGATCTGGACGCGCTGATCGACGCCTTGTCACCCGACGCGCCGGTCGACCTGGCCGGCCACAGCATGGGCGGCAATGTGGCGATGACCTATGCCGGCGTGCGCCCGCAGCGGGTGCGGCGGCTGGTCAACCTGGAGGGCTTCGGCCTGCCCAACCTGCCGGCGGCCCAGGCCCCGGCCCGCCTGGCCACCTGGCTGGATGAGCTGAAGACACCGCAGCGGCTCAAGCCCTATGCCAGCCTGGCCGCAGTGGCAGATCGGCTGCGCAAGAACAATCCGCGGCTGCCCGTTGACAAGGCCGGCTGGCTGGCCGGCCACTGGGCCGCCGTTGACGCCGACGGCACCTGGCACTTGCTGGCCGATGCCGCCCACAAGCGCATCAACCCGGTGCCCTACCGCGCCGACGATGCGATTGCCACCTGGTCGGCCATCAGCGCGCCGCTGCTGTGGGTGCAGGCCCAGGCCAGCCGCGCCGATGAATGGTGGGGCGGGCGCTACTCACTGGCCGAGTTCCAGGCCCGGCTGGCGCATGTCAAGGACCTGCGCCAGGTGCATCTGGCCGATGCCGGTCACATGCTGCACCACGACCAGCCCGAGGCGCTGGCGCGGGCGCTGGAGGGGTTTCTGGCTTAGTCCACCGGCGTCAGCTTGGCAATCGCCAAGGCCAACCACTTGGCGCCATGCCGGCCAAAGTTGACTTGGGCCCGCGCATCCGGCCCGGCGCCCTCCAGCGTCAGCACCACGCCCTCGCCAAACTTGGTGTGGAACACGCCCTGGCCCACCCGCAAGCCGTGCGACGGCGGGGTCTTGCTCAGCATCGGCGGCGGCGGTGGGCTGGCCGGCGGGCTGACATAGGCCGGCCGCCCGGCCACCCGCCCAGCGCCCACCACCGAGCCCAGACCAGCGCCCTTCTGCCAGGCCTGCTGGTATTCGCGCGCATAGCCCGAGCCAAAGCCCTGGTTGCGCGGCGTCAGCCACTTCAGCGCGCCCTCGGGCAGCTCGTCGAGGAAGCGGCTCTTGACGTTGTAGCGGGTCTGGCCGTGCAGCAGCCGGGTCTGGCTGAAGCTCAAGTACAAACGCCGACGGGCCCGGGTGATGGCCACATACATCAGCCGGCGCTCTTCTTCCAGGCCGTCGGCGTCGTTCATCGCGTTGTCATGCGGGAACAGCGACTCCTCCAGCCCGGTGATGAAGACGCAGTCGAATTCCAGGCCCTTGGCCGAGTGCACCGTCATCAGCTGGATCGCGTCTTGCCCGGCCTGCGCCTGGTTGTCGCCGGCCTCCAGCGCCGCATGGGTCAAAAAGGCCGCCAAGGGCGAGACGATCTCACCGGTCTCGGCATCGGGCATCAGATCCACATCGGCCAGCGCCACCGGCAGGCCCTGCGCGATCACGCCCGGCCCATGCTCGTCCACCGGCAGCGCCACCGCGTCCTTGCCAAAGCCCTCCAGCGTCACAAAGGCCTCGGCGGCGTTGACCAGCTCCTGCAGGTTCTCGATGCGGTCGGCGCCCTCCTTGTCGCTGCGGTAGAACTCGACCAGGCCCGAGATTTGCAGCATCTTCTCGATGATCTCGCGCAGCGTCAGGCCGCGGGTGCGCTCGCGCAGGCCGTCGACCAGGTGGGTGAAATCCAGCAGCTTGCCGGCGCTCTTGCCCGCCACGGCCGCCACGCTCTGCCACAGACTGCGGCCGCTGGCGCGGGCGGCGTCCTGCACCAGTTCGATGCTGCGTGCGCCGATGCCCCGGGTCGGGAAGTTGACCACCCGCAAGAAGGCGGTGTCGTCGTTGGGGTTCTCGATCAGGCGCAGATAGGCCAGCGCATGCTTGACCTCGGCGCGCTCGAAGAAGCGCAAGCCCCCATACACCCGGTAGGGCACGCCGGCCGTGAACAACGCACTCTCCATCACCCGGCTCTGCGCATTGCTGCGGTAGAGGAGGGCGATCTCGCTGCGCGGCGTGCCGCTGCGGTGCAGCGCTTGGGCCTCTTCCAGCAGCCACTGGGCCTCGGCGTAGTCGCTGGTGGCCTCACTCACCCGCACCGGTTCGCCCGGGCCGGCCTCGGTGCTCAGGTTCTTGCCCAGACGCCGGGTGTTGTGGGCGATCAGCGCATTGGCGCTGTCCAGGATATTGCCAAAGCTGCGGTAATTGCGCTCCAGCTTGATGACCTGCTTGACGCGGTATTCGCGCTCAAAGTCGGCCATGTTGCCGACCTGGGCGCCGCGGAAGGCATAGATGCTCTGGTCGTCGTCGCCCACCGCAAAAACACTCTGGCCGGTGCTCGAAGGCCCGGCAGTGCCGGCACTGCCGGGCGGCGGGGCAAACATCTTCAGCCAGGCGTATTGCAGGCGGTTGGTGTCCTGGAACTCATCGACCAGCAGGTGGGCAAAGCGGCGTTGGTAATGCTCGCGCAGCGGCGTGTTGTCGCGCATCAGCTCATAGGTGCGCAGCATCAACTCGGCAAAGTCGACCACGCCCTCGCGCTGGCACTGGTCCTCATAGGCCTGGTAGATCTCCACCAGCTTGCGGGCCTGGGGGTCCACCGCCTGCACGTCTTGTGGGCGCTCAGCGCTGTCTTTGCGGGCGGCGATGAACCAGCTCACCTGCTTGGGCACAAAGCGCTCTTCGTCCAGGCCCATGGCCTTGATGATGCGTTTGACGGCCGATTGCGAATCCGAGGCATCCAGGATCTGGAAGGACTGCGGCAGCCCGGCCAGCTTCCAGTGCGCCCGCAAGAAGCGGTTGCACAGGCCGTGGAAGGTGCCTATCCACATGCCGCGCACCGACACCGGCAGCATCGCTGACAGCCGATGCACCATCTCCTTGGCGGCCTTGTTGGTGAAGGTCACCGCCATCAGCCCGCCCGGGCCGACCTGGCCGGTGGCCATCAGCCAGGCGATGCGGGTGGTCAGCACCCGGGTCTTGCCCGACCCGGCGCCGGCCAGGATCAGGCTGGGCTGGGCCGGCAGCGTGACGGCGGCAAGCTGCTCGGGGTTCAGGCCCTTGAGCAGAGACCCGGTGCCGGGCACGGCGGGGTGGGGCGCCTCAGAATACTGTTCATGCATCCATCGATTCTAGGAGCCGGCCTGCTGATGGCCGGCCTGGCCCTACCCGCCATCGCCGCGCCGCCTTGCCCGCCGGCCCACGCACCCGTGCTGGAGCGCCTGATCAGCGCCGCTTGCGCCGATTGCTGGTCGCAGGCCCCGGCCCAGCCCAAGCCGGCGCCCGCGCAGGCCTGGGTCTTTGACTGGATCGTGCCGACCGCAAGCGACGCCCCGCTGGCTGCGGCTGCGCTGCTGGAATCGGCTGAACGGGCCGGCCGGCTCGGCCACCTGGCCGGCACGCTGCCAGCGCAAGCCTTGCAGCCGGCCCGGCGCGCCGGGGCCGGCGCCGGCTTGAAGGTGGGCTCGGGCCCCGCCTGGAACGGCTATTTCGGCCTGGAATTCCGCTTGCCCGCCGGCGCCAGCCAGCGCCTGCCCGCCGGCAGCACCGGCTGGCTGGCACTGGTCGAGCAGGTGCGCGCGGGCAGCGACGGCACGCCGGTGGCGCGCGCCCTGGTGCGCAGCGTGGCCGGCCCGTTGCCGCTGGACGCGCTGGGCGCACCGGCCGGCGCGGCTGCCAACCAGCCCCTCACGCATTTGCGCGCCCTGCGCTGGCCTGCTGGTGCCGAGCCCACCCGGCTGCAGGCTCGGGCCTGGATCGAGGGCCCGGACGGCACAATCCTGGCCGTGGCGGCCGACCAATGCCGCCCGCCTTGAAAGCCGCGCCATGGACATCTTCGACTACGACAACATCCTTTTGCTACCCCGCCAATGCCGGGTGCAAAGCCGCGCCGAGTGCGACACCTCGGTCGAGTTCGGGCCGCGCCGATTCAATTTGCCGGTGGTGCCGGCCAATATGAAGACGGTGGTCGATGAAGCCATCACCGAGCAACTGGCCGCCAGTGGCCACTTCTATGTGATGCACCGTTTCGACCTGGACACCGTGGCCTTTGCCCGGCGCATGCGCGACAAGGGCTTGTTTGTGTCGATCAGCTCGGGCGTCAAGCCCGAGGACCGCGCAGTGATTGACCGCCTGGCCGAGTCAGGCCTGGGCGCCGACTACATCACCATCGACATCGCCCACGGCCATGCCGACAGCGTGCGCCAGATGATTGCCCACATCAAACAAAAGCTGCCCGAGGCCTTTGTGATCGCCGGCAATGTGGGCACGCCCGAGGGCGTGATCGACCTGGAGAACTGGGGTGCCGACGCCACCAAGGTGGGCATCGGCCCGGGCAAGGTCTGCATCACGCGGCTCAAGACCGGCTTTGGCACCGGCGGCTGGCAGCTGAGCGCGCTGAAATGGTGTGCCCGGGTGGCCAGCAAACCCATCATTGCCGACGGCGGCATCCGCCACCACGGCGACATCGCCAAGAGCGTGCGCTTTGGTGCCGCGCTGGTGATGGTGGGCTCGCTGTTTGCGGGCCATGAGGAGTCACCCGGCGCCACGGTGGAGGCGGACGGCAAGCTGTTCAAGGAGTACTACGGCTCGGCCAGTGACTTCAACAAGGGCGAGTACAAGCATGTCGAGGGCAAGCGCATCCTGGAGCCCGTCAAGGGCCGGCTGGAAGACACGCTGCGCGAGATGCGCGAGGACTTGCAGAGCTCGATTAGCTATGCCGGCGGCCGGGTGCTGGCCGACCTGCGCAAGGTCAATTACGTGGTGCTGGGGGGCGAAAACGCGGGCGAGCATCTGCTGATGTGAGGGCCGCCCCGGCCCTCAGTGCTTTCCCTTGGAGGCCGCCAATTTCGGCTTTCGGTCTCGCGCCAATCCTTACAGTCGCCGTCAGCGGGCCCAGATCCGGCAAGCCCCCTCCTCTTGTAGTGCCGCCTGGAGACACTGTGTCAGCCCTGCTTCGACTTTCACGCTGGATCGACTGGATCAACGACCAGTTCGCCACCATCGCCCAGTGGGCGGTGTTTCTGGCTGGCTTCATCAGCGCCAGCAACGCGCTGGTGCGCTACATCGCCAACTACAGCTCCAATGGCTTCCTGGAGATCCAGTGGTACTTGTTTGCGGCCTGCGTGATGCTGGGGGCGGCCCAGGTTCTGCGGGTCAACGAGCATGTGCGGGTCGACGTGCTCTACGGCCAGCTATCGGGCAAAGGCCAGGCCATCCTTGACCTGCTCGGCCTGCTGTTCTTCCTGTTGCCGGTGATGGTGGTGATGATCTATTTCGCCTGGCCGCTGTTTGCCAAGATGTATGCCAGTGGCGAGATGTCGAGCAACGCCGGTGGCCTGATCCGCTGGCCGGCAATGTTGATGCTGCCGCTGGGCTTTGCGCTGGTGCTGCTGCAAGGCGTGTCGGAGATCATCAAACGGCTGGCATGGCTCAATCACCAGTACGAAGGCGAATTCCACTATGAGAGGCCCCTGCAATGACGATGGACAGCTTTGCGCCGTTGATGTTCGGCGGCCTGATCCTGGTGTTGATGCTGGGCTTCCCGGTGGCCTTTTCGCTGTCGGCCCTGGGCCTGGGCTGCGGCTTCTTTGCCGTGCACATGGGCTGGTTCAAGCCCGAGTTCATGAGCGCGCTGCCGCTCAATGTGTTTGGCATCCTCTCCAATGACCTGCTGTTGGCCATCCCCTTCTTCTCGCTGATGGGCAGCATCCTGGAGAAGTGCGGCCTGGCCGAGGACATGCTCGATTCGATGGGCCAGCTCTTCGGTCCGATCAAGGGCGGGCTGGGCTACTCGGTCATCATCGTCGGCTTCATCCTGGGCGCTGTCACCGGCACGGTGGCCGGCCAGGTGATCGCGATGGCGATGATCTCGCTGCCGGTGATGATGCGCTACGGCTACAACATGCGCTATGCCACCGGCGTGCTCGCGGCCTCGGGCACCATCACCCAGTTGGTGCCACCGTCACTGGTGCTGGTGGTGCTGGCCGACCAGTTGGGCAAGAGCGTGGGTGACATGTACAAGGGTGCCTGGGGCCCGTCCATCCTGCAGGTGCTGATCTTTGGGATCTACACCTTCTTCGTGGCGCGGCTGCGGCCTGAGCATGTGCCGGGTGTGCCCAAAGAGGCCCGCACCCTCAATGGCTGGGCGCTGTGGTCCAAGTGCCTGCGCGGCATCATCCCGTCGGCCATCCTGATCTTTGCGGTATTGGGCAGCATGGGCGGCCTGCCTGGCATCAGCACCGCCATCTGCACGCCCACTGAGGCCGGTGCGATGGGCGCGATGGGGGCATTTGTGCTGGCCGGCATCCACGGCCGCCTGACCTGGCCGCTGGTCAAGCAAGGGGTGCTGGGCACGATGCGCATCACCGCGATGGTGGTGTTCATCCTGATTGGATCTCGGGTCTTCTCGCTGGTCTTCCAGGGCGTGGACGGTGGCCGCTGGATCGAGCACATGCTCACCGGCCTGCCCGGTGGCCAGACCGGCTTCCTGATCGCGGTGAACATCTTCATCTTCTTCCTGGCCTTCTTCCTGGACTTCTTCGAGATTGCCTTCATCATCCTGCCGCTGCTCGGGCCGGTGGCCGACAAGCTGGGCATCGACCTGATCTGGTTCGGCGTGCTGCTGTGCGTGAACATGCAGACCAGCTTCATGCATCCGCCCTTCGGCTTTGCGCTGTTCTATCTGCGCGGCATCGCGGACACGCTCTACAAGAACAAGGCGCTGCCGCGCAAGGTGGAATCCAAGGACATCTACCTCGGCGCCATCCCCTGGGTGGTGATGCAGTTGATCCTGGTGGCCATCGTGATCTTCGTACCGCAGACCGTGACGATCTTCCTGGACAAGCCGGTGGTGCTGGATCTGGACAAGGCCGGCCGCGATTTGCAGCAGATCGGCAAGGGTGGCAGCGCCGGGCAGGCCAACGGCAGTGCCGAAGCCGACGACCGCATGAAGAGCTTGATGGACCAGATCAAGAAAGACGATGAGGCTGGCAAGAAGCCCTGACGGTGCAGCCCGCAACGCGAGCCCCAGACGCAAAAAAAGGCCCCGCAGTGCGGGGCCTTTTGTCTGGGTGCTGCGCATCGCGGCGGCCAAGCGCTGCCGCCCGGATTCACAGCATCCGGCTCACAGCTTCTGCTTTTGCATGAAGTCGTCGAAGTTGGCCTCGGTGAACTGGAACCACAGATTGACATCGCGGCGGAAGCTGGCGTAGTCGTCGTAGATTTTCTTCCAGCGCGGGTTCTTGGCCGAGATCTCGCTGTACAGCGCCATCGACTCTTTGAAGGCCGCGTCCATCAAATCCTTGGGGAAGGGGAAGAGCTTGGCGCCGCCGGCCACCAGTTGCTTGAGTGAGGCCGCGTTGCGGGCGTCGTACTTGGCCTGCATGTCGACGTGGGCGTAGGTGGATGCGGCCTCGACGATGGCCTTGTACTCGGCCGACAGACCGTCATAGGCCTTCTGGTTGACGAACAGATCCAACTGCGGGCCACCCTCCCACCAGCCCGGGTAGGCGTAGTGCTGGGCCACCTTGTAAAAGCCCAGCTTCTGGTCGTCGTAGGGGCCCACCCATTCGGCGGCGTCAATCGTGCCTTTTTCCAGCGCCTGGTAGATCTCGCCGCCCGGGATGTTCTGGGGCACGCCGCCGATGCGCTCGACCACCTTGCCGGCAAAACCACCCACCCGGAACTTCAGTCCCTTGAAATCGGCCAGCGAGTTGATCGGCTTCCTGAACCAGCCACCCATCTGGGCGCCGGTATTGCCCATCGGGAAGTTGACGATGTTGTAGGCCTTGTAGAACTCGCGCATCAGCTTCAGGCCGTTGCCCTCGTACATCCAGGCCGTCATCTGGCGGCTGTTCAGGCCGAAGGGGATGGCGCAGCCCAGCGCAAAGCACTCGTCTTTGCCAAAGAAGTAATACGGCGCGGTGTTGGCGCATTCCACGGTGCCGTTCTGCACGCCGTCCACCACGCCAAAGGCAGGCATCAGTTCACCCGCTGCATGGGTGGAGATGGTGAACTTGCCGCCGGTCATGTCACTGACCTTCTTGGCGAACACATCGGCCACGCCGAACAAGGTATCGAGCGACTTGGGGAAGCTCGACGCCAGGCGCCAGCGGATGGTGGCTTGGGCGTGCACGATGGCGGGCGCGGCACCCGCGGCCAGCACACCGGCCAAGCCGGCACCACGGACAAAATGACGACGTTCCATGCAGATCTCCTGGACAGGTTTGCAAACAACAGCGCCGCATTCTAGGAGCCCGTCACACTGCGACCGGGCAGTGAAAGCCCCGACGCGGGCAGCTTGGGCACCGCGCCGCAGCGCTCAGGACCCCGCCACCTTCATGCGCTCGATCAGCATCGAGCCCACCGTCTTGCCGCCGCTGGTGTAGGTGTCAGCCCCCACCGCCACGATCTGCTTGAACATCTCGCCCAGGTGGCCGGCAATGGTGACTTCTTCGACCGGGTGCTGGATGCGCCCGCCGTCCACCCAATAACCCGCCGCGCCGCGCGAATAGTCGCCGGTGACGTAATTGACGCCCTGGCCCATCAACTCGGTGACAAACAGGCCGCGGCCCAGCTTGCGCAGCATCTGGTCCAGGTGGTCGCCGGGCTGGGTGAGGCGGCTGGTGAGCTTCAAGTTCTGCGAGCCACCCGCATGGCCGGTGGTCTTGAGGCCCAGCTTGCGCGCCGAGTAGGTGGACAGAAAGTAGCCCTGCACCACGCCACCGTCGAGCGCCCGGCGGGCCCGGGTGCGCACACCTTCATCGTCGAAAGCGGCACTGCCCTTGCCTTTGCGGATGAAGGGATCCTCGTCGATGTCGAGGTGGCTGGACATCACCGTCTGGCCAATGGAATCGAGCAAGAAGGTGGCGCGCCGGTACAGCGCGCCGCCGCTGGTGGCCTGCACATAGGCACCCAGCATGCCGGCGGCCAGGGTGTTCTCGAACAGCACCGGCACCTCGCAGGTGGGCACGCTGCGGCCCCTCAGGCGCGACAGCGCGCGCTCGGCGGCGTAGCGGCCCACCGCCTCGGGCGAGGCCAGGTCCATGGCGTCGCGCATCGAGCTGTACCAGGCATCGCGCTGCATGCCCGCACCCTTGCCGGCAATCGGTGCCACCGAGATCGAATGGCGCGAGCTGGCATAGCCGCCGCGGAAACCCCGGCTGTTGCCGGCCCAGAAATGGGCCTGCTGGGCCGACGTGCCGCCACCCTCGCTGTTGCTGATCTTGGGGCTGGTGGCAAAGGCTGCGTCCTCACAGCGGCGGGCCAGCTGGGCGGCCGCGTCGGCGTCCAGGGCCCAGGGGTGGAACAGGTCCAGGTCCATCTCGGCCACTGCCGGGCTGGCCAGCTCGTCGGCATCGGGCAGGCCGGCGGCCGGGTCCTCGGCGGTGAAGCGGGCGATGTCAAAGGCTGCACGCACGGTTTGCTCCAGCGCGGCCTTGGAGAAATCACTGGTGCTGGCATTGCCCCGGCGCTGGCCGGCATAGACCGTGATGCCGACTGTTTTGTCGCGGTTGCGCTCGACGTTTTCCAGCTCGCCCTTGCGCACCGAGACCGACAGGCCGGCGCCCTCGCTCACCTCGGCCGCAGCATCGGTGGAACCCAGGGCCTTGGCGATGGCCAGCGTGTCGTCGATGATTTGCTGGAACTGCTCGCGGTTATAGGCAAAACCCTGGGAAATCGTTGAACCGGACATGAGGTGGGGTGCTGGCGTGGGTGGAGGACAATCATAGCCACCCTGCCAGACCCCTGGCAGCCCCCCTGACACCCCTGCGGCACATGCGCCAAACCCCTGAAACCACCCCGGTCGAGTACCTGCCCGACAGGCCCAGCAAGACCCGCCGCAAGCTGCAGGCGCATTCGCTGCAAGCCCTGGGTGAGGCGCTGGTGGACCTGCCCGCCAGCCGCCTGCTGGCAGTGAGCATGCCCGAGGGCCTGCGCGATGCTATTTCCCAGTTCCACCGCACCAAGAGCTTCGAGGGCAAGCGCCGGCAGATGCAATACATCGGCAAGCAGATGCGCAATGCCCCCGAGGCACCGCTGCGGGCGGCGGTGGACGCCTTCAAGCTGGGCTCGGCCAAGGACACCCTGCTGCTGCACGAGATCGAGCGCTGGCGCGATGAACTGGTGGCCCACGACGACGCCGCCACCCGCTGGGCCCAGGCCTACCCCGGCAGCGATCTGCAGCAACTGCGCAGCCTGCTGCGCGCCGCCCGCAAGGACGCCGCTGCCGCGCCGGAGCAGCGCAATGGCCGCGGCTACCGCGAGCTGTTCCAGTTCATCAAGCCCTGGCTGAAGGCCGAGATCAACCCCGACAGCCGGCTGGCCAGCGCAGCCGAGCCTGACCACCATGACGAGGCCGACGATGAGTAATGCACCCGCCCCTTTCGACCCGGTGCGCATCGGCCTGGTGTCGGTGAGCGACCGCGCGTCGGCCGGCGTCTACCCTGACCAGGGCATCCCGGCGCTGCAAGACTGGCTGGCCCGGGCCTTGAAAAACCCGATCACCTGGGAGACCCGGTTGATCCCCGACGAGCACGCTGGCATCAGCGCCACGCTGCGCGAGTTGGTGGCGGTGGCCCAGTGCGACCTGGTGCTGACGACCGGCGGCACCGGCCCGGCCAGGCGCGATGTGACGCCAGAGGCGACGCTGGCGGTAGGCGACAAAGAAATGCCGGGCTTTGGCGAGCAAATGCGCCAGATCAGCCTGCGCTTTGTGCCCACCGCCATCCTCAGCCGCCAGGTGGCGGTGATCTGCGGTGAGGCCCTGATCATCAACCTGCCCGGCCAGCCCAAGGCCATCGCCGAGACCCTGCAAGGCCTGCCCGATGCCACGCCACCGGTGCCCGGTATCTTCGCCGCCGTGCCCTATTGCATCGACCTGATCGGCGGGCCCTACCTGGAGACCGACGCCGCGCTGTGCAAGGCCTTCCGGCCCAAGGGGTCGGTTCGGGCGGTTCGGGCCTGAACGTCGGCCTACTTCACCAGCCGGTTCAGCCCGGCGGCATCGAAGCACTCGGTGGTCTGGGCGTCCTGCGGCACGCAATCGTCACCGGGCAGCTCCCGGGCACCGGCCGATAGCTTCTCGATGGCCTGCCACAACAGCATGATCTGGTGCTCGTGGCTGCCGGCGTTGTCTATCAGGCCGCGCATTGCCAGCGCCACCGGGTCCTCGCCGTTGGACACGCCGTAGGCCGAGAAACCCATCTTGGCGGCGGCCTCCTCGGGCTGCACATCGGCTGACTTGACAACGATGCGCGCCGGTATGCCCACCGCCGTGGCACCGGCCGGCACCGCCTGCAGCAAGACGGCATTGCTGCCCACCCGGGCGCCGTCGCCCACCGTGAAACTGCCCAGCACCTTGGCCCCGGCGCTGACGATCACGCCCTTGCCCAGCGTCGGGTGGCGCTTGCTGCCCTTGCCCAGCGAGGTGCCGCCCAGCGAGACGCCCTGGTAAATGGTGCAGTCGTCGCCGATCTCGGCGGTCTCACCGATCACCACGCCCATGCCGTGGTCGATGAAGACCCGTCGGCCCAGGCTGGCGCCGGGGTGGATCTCGATGCCGGTCAAGAAACGGCCGATGTGCGACAAAAAGCGCCCCAGCCAGCGCCAGCCGCGCAGCCAGGCGGCATGCGCCAGGCGGTGCCAGATCAGCGCATGCAGGCCGGGGTAACAGGTCAGCACCTCCCAGGTCGAGCGCGCGGCGGGGTCGCGCTCGCGGATGCAGGCAATGTCTTCACGGAGGCGGCTGAACATGGGGGGCTCGGGGAGGTGTTTAATGCGGCCGGCCAGTGTAGGCGGGCCTATTTGGGCTTGCCCACCGCCCGGGCAATGCCACGCAGGATGTGCAGTTCTTCGCGGCTGGGCTGGGCCCGGTTGAGCAATTGCTGCAAGCGCGGCATCAGGCGCTTGGGCGCTGCGGGGTCGAGGAAACCAATCTGCTCCAGCACCTGCTGCCAGTGCTGCAGGGCTGCAGCCACGTCCGTGCCATCGGCCGGCAGCGGCTGGGTAGTGCGGTCCTGCACCAGGTAGCCGCCCAATGCCAAGCGCCAGTCATAGGCGATCAACTGCACCGCCTGGGCCAGGTTGAGCGAGCCGTAGTCGGGATGGGTGGGGATGCACAGGCAGGCATGGCAGCACCAGACATCCTGGTTGCGCATGCCGAAGCGCTCGCTGCCAAAGACAAAGGCCACCCGCTGCCGGCCTTGCAGCACCTCGGCCGCCAGGCCTGGCAGCAAGTCACGCGGCGCCAGCGTGGGCGGGCCGAAGTCCCGCGGGGTCATCGCTGTGGCACAGGTGTAGGTGATGCCGTCCAGCGCCTCGGCCAGGCTGCCGACGATGCGGGCCCGCACGAGGATGTCGGCCGCGCCACTGGCCATCGCCACGCTGTCCTCGTGGCTGAGCACATCGTCATAACGCGGCTGCACCAGCACCAGGTCCGAGAAACCCATCACCTTCATCGCCCGCGCGGTAGCGCCCACATTGCCCCGGTGGCTGGTGTTGAGCAACACGAAGCGGGTGGCGTCGTTGCTGGGCGTCTGGGGCAAGGGGGTGTTGGCGGGCACGGGCGGGTAAACTCCAGGGTTTGGCCGAGGCTTGATTGTCTGCCGGGCCCCGCTCTTTCCCCCCGCCAAGCCCCCCGATCCGCCCGGCCAATGCGCCGCATCGGCTACACCACCGGCCCCGCCCGCCAGGACGACCCATGTCGCAATCGCTGCACCCCATGCTCAACATCGCCACCAAGGCGGCCCGCGCTGCCGGGGCGATCATCAACCGGGGCTCGCAGGACCTGGATTTGCTCAAGGTCACCGCCAAGGGGCCCAACGACTTTGTCAGCGAGGTCGACCGCGCCGCCGAGGCCGCGATCATCGAGATCTTGCTCGACGCCTACCCCGGCCACGCCATCCTGGCCGAAGAATCGGGCCGCGAGCATGGCGCCCAGAACAGCGAGTTCTGCTGGATCATCGACCCGCTGGACGGCACCACCAACTTCTTGCACGGCTTCCCGGTCTACGCAGTCAGCATCGCGCTGGCCTTCCGGGGCGTGGTGCAGCAAGCGGTGGTCTACGACCCCACCCGCAACGATCTGTTCTATGCCTCGCGCGGACGCGGCGCCTTTCTCAACGACAAACGCCTTCGGGTGAGCAAGCGCACCCGGCTGGCTGACGGCCTGATCGGCACCGGCTTCCCGTTCCGCAAGGGCGACAACTTCCAGCGCTATCTCAAGATGTTCGAGACCGTCACGCAAGCCTGCGCCGGGCTGCGGAGGCCTGGCGCGGCCGCGCTGGACCTGTGTTATGTGGCGGCCGGCTGGTACGACGGCTTCTTCGAGACTGGCCTGAACCCCTGGGACTTGGCGGCCGGCTCGCTGATCATCACCGAGGCCGGCGGCCTGGTGGGCAACTTCACCGGCGAGCCCGATTTCTTGTACCAGCGCGAGATCGTGGCCGCCAACCCCAAGATCTACGGCCAACTGGTGACGCTGCTGGCGCCCTACAGCAAGGCGATCAAGCCGGGTGACAAGAATGATGTGGCGCCAGCGGGGCCGCCGGACGCTGACCTGCCCTCGCCTGTCAGCGCACTGGCGCTGGCGATAGGCGGTGGCGCGTCGCCCCAGGCCGTTGGGCTGGTTGCAGACCTTGTCGAGGCGGCCGTGCCTGCTGTGTCATTGGCACCGGTGCTGGCAACGGCCCCAGCCGAACGCGAGCGCAAGCCGGTGCGCATCAAAAAGCTGGACCTGCCGGCCGACCCGTCTGGCAGCGCGCCGCGCCGTGCCGACGACCGTCGCCCGCCCCGTCCCGGCCCGCGGCCGGACGGCCGGGGTGATTTCCGCAGCAACGACCGCGGCCCGGCCAAGCCGCGCCGCTAGCAGCGCGGCCGCCACCCGCCACTGTGATCCCCACCCCGCCCGTGCCGTGCCGCCCTTCGATTTGCGATTCGACCTGCCACCCTACCGCCTGTCGGGAGTGGTGTATGCCGCGCTGCTCAACCATGCGCCGGCTCTGGCGGCGCTGGGCGATGCCGTACTCCAGTCGCCCTACAAGGCCGCGCCGCGCGCCCCGGTGTTGGCCGTGCGGCCACGCAACACCCTGGCGGCTGGCGGTGCCAACGTGCAGTTGCCAGCCGATGCCGAGGCCTTGCTGGTCGGCGCCAGCCTGGGCATCGTGATCGCCCGCGCTGCCTGCCGGGTTCCGGTGGGCAAGGCCTTGCAGTTCGTGGCCGGCTACACCCTGGTCAATGACCTGTGCCTGCCGCATGCCAGCCACTACCGGCCGGCCTTGCGATCCAGGGCCCGCGACGGTTTCTGCATCATCGGCCCGGCCGTGCTGGCGGCGGCTGCGGTGCCGCAGCCCGATGCGCTGGCGGTGCAGGTCCACATCGATGGCGCGCTGGTGCAGCTCACCGATACCGCCAACCGGGTGCGCGGCGTGGCGCAATTGATCGCCGACATCACGGATTTCATGACCCTGCAAGCCGGCGACCTGCTGCTGCTGGGCCCGTCGGCCGGCGCGCCGCGGGTGCAGGCTGGCCAGACCGTGACGATCAGCATCGCCGGGTTGGGCCTGCAGCACAGCCGCTGCGTGTCTGAAACCTTGGCTGAAACCCTGGCCGGCACCGCCCCATGAAGACCGCCCGCGTCGCCTACAGCGGTGCCATCCACAGCGCTAACCCGCATCCGGCAGGCTTGCAACTCACCGACGGCCGGGTGCTGGCCGAGGCCGACGTGGTCTGGCTACCGCCCTTCGAGGTCGGCACCATCATCGCGCTGGGCCTGAACTACGCCGACCATCTGGCCGAG
>JANLZT010000151.1:0-12553 GCA_031366465.1 Betaproteobacteria bacterium
CAGGCCGACGGCGTGGCCGCCTTTGCCAAGAACTACCTCGCGGTCGGTTTCAAGCTCGACTACGTCAAGACCGATGGTGAGCTGTCCACCTACACCCCTGATTTCATCGTCCGGGCCGCTGACGGCACGGTCTGGATCATCGAGACCAAGGGCCGCGAAGAGCTGGACCTGCCGCGCAAGATGGCCCGCCTGGCGCAGTGGTGCAGCGACGCCACGGCCGCCAGCGCGGCGGCAGGCGGGCCGGCCTACCGCTTTGCCTACGTTGACCAAGACCGCTTTGACCGGCACCCGCCGGCCAGCCTGGCCGAGCTGGCAACGATGTTCAGGGAGTACCAGCCGCCATCCGGTTTGACCAACGCATCAAAGCCGTAAATACTGCCAACATGAAGACGACCTTCGATCTGCCCGAGCCTCTGCTGCGCCGTGCCAAAGCCGCCGCCGCCCACCAGGGCCGACCGCTGCGCGACCTGGTGGCTGACGCGCTGGAAAGCAAACTGTCAGCCGATGACGCAGCGGCCCAGGCTGATTCAGTTCGCGCAAACGCCTGGGCGGCCTTCCAGGCGAGGCTGCAGAAGCTTCCCGACGGCAGCTGGTTCAACCCCGATGGCATTGAAGACACGGCATTTTTCGAGGCGCTGGATACCCTCCGCGCCGAGCGCCACGGCTGGCAGCCACGTGATCCATTTGCACCGGCTGCCGACCAAGTCCGCAGCCAGCCAGCCAGCGCCGAAGCGCCCGCTGCAAGACGTCGCCGGCTGCGCACACCACGCAAACCCGGCTGATCGAGCAGGCACGTGTACCTGATCGACACCAACGTCCTGAGCGAGGTCATCCGCCCCAGGCCTCAACTCAGCGTGGTCAAGCACTTGCTGACCACCGACCCCGCCCTGCGCTTTGCCTCCGAAGTGACCCGCTACGAATTGCGCTACGGCGCCATGCTGCGCGACGACGGCGGCGTGCTGTGGGCACGCATCGTCCAGCGCATCCTGCCCCTGGTGCACTGGCTGCCGGTAGACCAGGCCGTGGTACTGGCAGCGGCCGACCTGGGTGCCGCCCTGCGCCGCAGCGGCCAGCCCATCGAATGGGCCGACCTGATGCTGGCCGCCACCGCCAGCGTGCATGGCCTGGCGGTGGTTACCCGCAATGTGCGCCACTTTGAACGCGTACCTGACGTACAGGTGGAAAACTGGTTTCCGCCCGAATCCGGCCGACCCGCCTGAATGCATCTCGACGCTGAAAACGTCAGCTGATCGGCTTGATCCAGGCCGGCAAGGCGTGGCGGAAGAAGTACCGTTTCCCTGGCTGCCTGCTACCATTTCGCTTCCGTTTTGCTAGCTGGGAGCCTCGCATGCCCACTCTCGTTGTCAAGAACCTGCCCGAGCTGCTGCACGCGCGCCTGAAGGCGCAAGCCCAGCAACACCACCGCTCCATGACCAAAGAAGTGGTCGCACTGATTGAGCAAGGCTTGCTGGCCCCACGGGCCGAGGCGTCGGGAACCGATGGGCGTCCTCTGCCGCCGCTGATTCGCTTGGCCAGTGGCCCCGCCACCACCGAATGGATAGAAGCGGCCATTGCCGACGGTCAAAAGTGAGCAGCAACCATGAAGCTGGTGGATACCAATATCGTTGTGAACCTGCTGATCGAAGGCCCCTACAGCGCATCGGCGCGCGCGCTGTTTGCGCTGGATCGTGATTGGCAGAGCGAGTCTTTGCTGATGACCGAACTCGTCAACGTATTGGCCACCACGGTGCGCACGCAAAAGCTTGCGCTGGCGGCGGCCGAGTCCACCTTGACCGAGGCGCAACACCTGCTGTGGCAGGGCCTGCGCAATGTGGCTGACCAGGACGTGCTGAGCGCAGCCGCGCACTTTGGCGTCAGCGGCTACGACGCCCGCTTTTTGGTCGTCGCCCGGGCCATCGGCCAACCGCTGATCACCGAAGACGCCAAACTGCGCCGCGCCGCCCCCAGCCTCACCTGCTCGCTCGCCGAAGCGCTGGCTGGCTGACCCACCGGTTTACCCGCCCCTATGCCCCGCCCCGACCCCGCCATCGACCTGACCGACGCCGAAAGGCGTGACCTGATCGGCCTGATTCAGGCCGGCAAGGCGCTGCCCGAGAAATACCGCTTCCTGCTGTTTGAAGACAAGCGCGAGGTGGAGTTGGTGTGGAACGGCAAGACCCGCGATGTCTGCACCACGGTGCTGCCCTTCCAGACGCTGGAGCATGTGGACGAGCCCCGGCCCGAGGCCAAAACCTCCCCGCAGTTCGAGTTATTTGATGCGCGCGGCCGGCAGACCAGGGGCTGGACCAACAAACTGATCTGGGGCGACAACAAGCTGATCTTGAGTTCACTCAAATCCGGCCCGCTGCGCGAGCAGATTGAAGAAGCCGGTGGGCTGAAACTGATCTACATCGACCCGCCGTTTGATGTGGGCGCCGATTTTTCGATGGACATCGAGATCGGCGGGGAGACCTTCCACAAGGAACCCAATATCCTTGAGCAGATTGCCTACCGCGATACTTGGGGGCGTGGTGCCGATAGTTTTATCGCGATGATTTATGAGCGGCTGGTTCTGATGCGGGATTTGCTGGCTGAGGATGGTTCGATTTATGTGCATTGCGACTGGCGGGTCAATGCTTACATTCGGCTGGCGCTCAGCGAGGTCTTCGGCGAAGACTATTTCCGAAACGAGCTGATTTGGAAACGCACAAGCGCACACAGCGGCGCGAAGCGTTTTGGGCCAGTTCACGACACGATCCTCTTTTACGCGAAGTCAGGCACGCAAACTTGGAACGAGGTCATGCAGGCTTACGACGCTGCATACGTGGAAGCCCGCTTTGCCCGAAAGGACTCAGACGGACGAGCCTGGAAAGATGCAGACCTTACCGGGTCGGGCACAAGGCAAGGAGAGACAGGCAATTCGTGGCGCGGATTCAATCCGACCGAAAAGCGACGGCACTGGGCCTATCCACCCAGCGATCTTGACATACTTGACACAAAGGGATTGATCTACTGGCCGGCCAAGGAAGGTGGCTGGCCGCGTTTGAAACAGTTCCAGGACTCGATGAGCGGAATTCCAGTTCAAGACGTCATTTCTGACGTGTTTCCAGTAAACGCCATGGCCCAGCAACGGTTGGACTACCCCACCCAAAAACCCGAAGCCCTGCTTGACCGCATCATCAAAGCCAGCAGCAACGAAGGCGACTTGGTGGCCGATTTCTTTGTCGGCAGCGGCACCACCGCCGCCGTGGCCGAAAAGCTGGGCCGTAAATGGATTGCCACTGACCTGGGCAAATTCGGCATCCACACCACGCGCAAGCGCCTGATCGGTGTGCAGCGCCAGATGCAGAAGGACAGCAAACCCTTCCGCGCCTTCGAAGTGCTCAACCTGGGCCGTTACGAGCGTCAGGCTTATCTGCACATCGGCGGCCGGCTCACGGTGGCCCGGAAAGAAGCCGCGCTGACGCAAAAGGAAAACGAGTTTCGGGCGCTGATCCTGCGCGCCTACAAGGCCCAGCCGTTGCCCGAAGCCGCCGCCAACTTCTTCCACGGGGCGCACAACGGCCGGCTGGTGGTGATCGGCCCGATCAACCTGGCGGTGGGCCGGCTGTTTGTCGAGGAGGTGATCACCGAATGCCGCAAACGCGGTGCGTCCCGGGTCGATCTGCTGGCCTTCGAGTTTGAGATGGGCTTGTTCCCGGCCGTGCTGGACGAGGCGCGCGGCAAAGGCATCGAGCTGGCGCCCAAACAGATCCCGCCCGAGGTGTTTGACAAGCGCGCGGTCGACCGCGGCCAGGTGGTGTTCCATGACATGGCCTTCATCGAGGCCACACCGCGCTATGACGCCAAGGACCGGCATGCGCTGGCGAAAGAACTGACCGACTTCTCGGTGTATTACACCCAGGGCGCGATGGACGCGGTGATCACCCAATTGCGCGAGGGCAAAAGCCAGGTGGTCTGCGACGGCGGCCAGCTCTACAAGGTGAGCAAGAGCAAGGCCGGCGTGGTCAGTCGAGAAAAACTCACCAAGGCCTGGACCGATTGGGTGGATTACTGGGCGGTGGACTTTGACTACGGCTCACGCAAGGAGATCATCAAACGCCCGCGCAGCCTGGCGCTGCAGGGCAGCCTGGTGGCGCCCAGCCAGGGTGAGTTGGTGGAATGGGAAGACTGGTGGACAGGCGGCTACATCTTCGAGAACGAGTGGCAGAGCTTTCGAACCCGGCAAGACCGCGCGCTGGAGTTGCAATCGGTCAACCATGTCTACGCCCGGCCCGGCCGCTACCAGGTGGCGGTGAAGGTGATCGACATCTTTGGCAACGACACGATGACCATCGTGCCGGTGCAGGTGGGATAGCCATGACCACATCACTGACCGACGCCGAGTTGGAAGCCCTGCTCGCCGAGCCCGAATCCGACCGTGCCGAGCGCAAGCTTGCCTGGGCCGGTGACGCACCTGAAAAAGCCCGTCAGGCGGTTTGCGCCTTTTCCAACGACCTGCCCGGCCATGGCAAGCCGGGCGTGCTTTTTGTGGGTGCGCGCGACGATGGCCAGCCCGCCGGCATCCCCGTCACCGATCAGCTGCTGCTCACGCTGTCCGACTTGCGCAGCGACGGCAAAACCGTGCCGCCGCCCAGCTTGTTGGTTGAAAAGCGCGTGTTGCGCGGCGCGGCCATGGCCGTGGTCACGGTGCTGCCGTCCGACACGCCGCCAGTGCGCTACGAGGGCCGCATCTGGGTGCGCATCGGCCCGCGCCGGGGCTTGGCCACCGCGCAGGACGAGCGCATCCTGAACGAGCGCCGTCGCTTTCTTGACCAGGCCTTTGACACCCACCCCATCACCGGCTGCCCGCTGTCCGAGTTGAGCCGCAGCGTGTTCGAGAACGAGTACCTGCCGCGCGCCGTGGCCCAAGACGTGCTGGACGCCAACGAGCGCAGCTATGAGCAGCGCCTGGCCGCCACCGGCATGGTGGCCACGGTGGACGACCCCACACCCACCGTGGTGGGCTTGCTGACGCTGGGCAAAACGCCGCGCACCTGGCTGCCCTGCGCCTACATCCAGTATTTGCGCATCCGGGGCACCGAGTGGGGCGATCCGGTGGCCGACGCCCAAGAGATAGCCGGCAATCTGGACCAGGTGCTGCGTCGGCTGGATGACAAGCTGCGTGCCACCTTGGCGGTGGCGGTTGACTTCACGAACGGCAACACGGTTGAAGAGCGCCACAGCGCCTACCCGCTGGTGGCGCTGCAGCAACTGGCCCGCAATGCGGTGATGCACCGCAGCTACGAGCACACCAACGCACCAGTGCGGTTTTATTGGTTCGACGACCGCATCGAGATCATCAACCCAGGTGGCCCGTTTGGCGCTGTGACACAAGCCAACTTCGGCCGGCCCGGCGTTTCTGACTACCGCAACCCGCGCATTGCCGACGCGTTGAAGACACTGGGCTTTGTGCAGCGATTCGGCTTTGGCATTGCCGACGCCAGAAAGGCCCTGGCCGCCAACGGCAACCCCGAACTGGAATATCAGGTGGAACCCACCACGGTGTTGGCCACTGTCAGGCGCGCGCCATGAGCCGGCCGTCGCCGCAAGAGCTGAGCATCGCCAGTCGCAGTGAGTCGATTGAATGATCACCCGCTTCACGATCCGCAATTTCAAGCGCCTGCAGGATGCGACATTGGACCTGGGCAGCGCCGCCGTTTTCATTGGCCCCAACAACTCGGGCAAGACCACCGCACTGCAGGCCCTGGCGCTGTGGGACATCGGCTGGCGCCGCTGGGCCGAGAAACGCGACCGCAGCGCCGCATCCGACCGGCCGGGCGTCACCATCAACCGGCGCGACCTGTTTGCGATTCCGGTGCCAAGCGCAAAGCTGCTGTGGGCGGACCTGCATACCCAAGACAGCGTGCGCAAGGGCAGTGAGACCAAGACCGAGAAGGTCTATATCAGCTTGACCGCCGAAGGCGACCATGCCGGCCTGCCTTGGCGCTGCGCACTGGATTTTTATTACGCCAACGAGGAGTCGTTCTACTGCCGCTTGCGCGAGGGTGACGCCGGCAAAGTGCCGGCGGGGGCCCGCCAGCATGCGGTGGTCTACCTGCCGCCCATGTCCGGGCTGGCCGAGCGCGAATACCGCAAGGAGCAAGGCGAGATCAGCGTCTTGATCGGTGAGGGCCAGACCGCGCAGGTCTTGCGCAATCTTTGCTGGCAGCTCCATTCCCGTGCTGATCAGTCGTCCTGGCAAACCCTGTGCAAGCGCATCGAGGCCCTGTTTTTCATCCGCCTCAACCCACCGGTCTACATCAAGGAGAGGAGTGAACTGTCGCAGACCTATCTGGAGCGCAACGGCGTCGAACTCGACCTCTCCTCTGCCGGACGGGGCTGTCAGCAGGTGATGTTGCTGCTGTCGTTTCTGCTGGCCAACCCCGGCTCGGTGCTGCTGCTTGACGAGCCTGATGCGCACCTGGAAATCCTGCGCCAACGTGATGTCTACAACCTCATCACCGAGGTGGCGGCGGCCAATGGCTCGCAGATCGTTGCCGCCAGCCATTCCTAGGTGGTGATGCAGCAACAAGCCGCAAGAGGCCAGAGATCACTTTCACGGCCTGCGTGAAGCCAAGCCCGATCTGGCAGGCTTTGCCTTGTTCGACCGCCTGGACCGAGAACTGCAGACCGGCTCAGCCTTGATCGAGCGCATGTGGAGCCGCCGGGAAATCGAAAACTATCTGGTGACGCCGGACAGTTTGAAGGCCTGTGTGACTGCCGATCTGCGCACCGATGATCTGCTGGACAGGGCCGAGCGCGAGCGGCGCAGCGAGTGTTTGCAAACCAGCCTGGATGAACTGTTGCAGGCCCTGCGGGTGTCTCGCCGGCCTGACCCCTGGGGCGCGGATATCAAGGTCACTGACGAATTTTTGGACCCCTTGTTCGAGAACTACTTTCAGCGCCTGGGCACACCACAGCAGATCTACAAACGTGACTACCACGGCCTGGCCGATGTCTTGCCGCTGCACCAGATCGATCCTGAGATCACGCAGCATCTCGATGCGCTGGTGGCCGCAGTGGCGCTGGCTCGGCCAGTGGCGTAAGCACGCGGCAGCTTTGTGCCCAGCGCCCTGACCGGCGCCTAAGGCCCTGGTTTGACGCGTGCTGCCGGCCCTCAATCGTCGCTGCTGTCGCCGTGGGCCCGGTCGATGCGGTTCATGGCCCAGGCGTAGTACCAGACGATCAGGCAGTACACGCCCAGCGCGCCCTGCGAGGTGGCCCAGAAGCCGAAGGGCCAGCCGAAGAAGCCGAAGCCCAGTGTCGGGCCGAGCAGGCCCACGCCCAGCGTGAGCACAAACCACAGCAACAGCAGGGCCGCGCTCAGGCGCAGGGTGCGGGGCCAGTACTCGGCCAGGGGTGGGGGGGTGGCCATGCTCGGGCCGCATGCTAGCCCGGCCGCCGCGCCGCCGCGACCGGGCCCAACCCTGGGCCAGCGCCGCGCCTGCCCACCCGGCCATCGCTGACCCCCATGCGAGAATCAAAGGCTCCAGAACACTCGCCCGAAACGCCCCCCATGGACATCGAACAAGTCAACGCCATCGGCCTTCTGCTCGCCGATCTGAGCGCCCGCACCGAGCAGCTTCGGGGGTATCTTTGACTACGACCGCAAAGCCCTGCGGCTGAACGAAGTCAATGCCGCGCTGGAGAACCCCAGCGTCTGGAACGAGCCCAAGCGCGCCCAGGAGCTGGGCCGCGAGAAGAAGACGCTCGAAGGCGTGGTCGGCACCATCGACCACCTGGCCGGCAACCTGGCGGACAACACCGAGCTGTACGAGATGTCCAAGGCCGATGAGGCCTTAGATGACTTGAAAACCATCGCCGCCGATGCCAGCGCCCTGCGGGAGACTGTGGAGGGCCTGGAGTTCCGCCGCATGTTCAGCAACCCGGCCGACCCGCTGAACTGCTTTGTCGACATCCAGGCCGGCGCCGGGGGCACCGAGGCCAACGACTGGGCCGGCATGCTGCTGCGCCAATACCTGAAGTACTGCGAGCGCAAGGGCTTCACCACCACCATGGAAGACGAGACGCCGGGTGAGATCGCCGGCATCAAGAACGCCACCATCAAGGTCGAGGGCGACTACGCCTTTGGCCATTTGCGCACCGAGACCGGCGTGCACCGCCTGGTGCGCAAAAGCCCGTTCGATTCGGCCGGCGGGCGCCACACCAGCTTTGCTTCGTTGTTCGTCTACCCCGAGGTGGATGATTCGATAGAGATCGACATCAACCCGTCGGACGTGCGGGTGGACACCTTCCGGGCCAGTGGCGCCGGTGGCCAGCACATCAACAAGACCGACTCTGCCGTGCGGCTGACCCACCTCCCCACCGGCATCGTGGTGCAGTGCCAGGACGGCCGCAGCCAGCACAGCAACCGCGATGTGGCCTGGAAGCGGCTGCGCTCGCGTTTGTACGACCACGAGATGCGAAAGCGCATGGAAGAGCAGCAGAAGCTCGAAGACACCAAGACCGATGTCGGCTGGGGCCACCAGATCCGCAGCTATGTGCTGGACAACAGCCGCATCAAGGATTTGCGCACCAACGTCGAAACCTCCAACACCCAGAAGGTGCTGGATGGGGATTTGGACCAATTCATCTCGGCCAGCCTGAAGTCCGGGCTGTAGCCGCATCGGCGCCTGCCGCGGCACAGACGCCGGCCTATACTCTTCGTGTCACACAATAAAGGTGCGTGCCACATGAAATCCATCAACGTCCGAGAACTGCGCAGCGCCATTCCGCACCTGCGGGAGACCTTGGCCCAGGAGCAAGAACTGGTGCTGGTGAGCAACGGTGAGCCGGTGGCCCGCATCCTGCCCATGCCCCGCAAGCGCGACGTGCCATCGCTGGCGGCGCACCGCGCCACGATGAAGCCACTGGCGCCGGGCACGCTGGCCGGTTTGATCCGCCAAGACCGTGATCGAGGCTGAGCCGGTGGCCACGTATTTCGACACCAGCGCACTGGCCAAGCGCTACATCGCCGAACCGGGCTCGGATGCGGTGGACAAGTTCCTGGCCCAGCATGCCGACGATTGCGTGATCACGCCGCTGGTGGCCACCGAGTACGAATCGATCTTGCAGCGCCTGCTGCGACAAGGCTTGATCGATGCCGATTTTGCGGCCCAGTCGCACAGCCGGTTTGCGGCCGACCTGAGCGGCGCGCTGTGGGCGATGCGGCCTTTCGAGGTGGCCAGCTTCTCGCGGGCGGTCGGCCTGCTGCGCGAGCTGGGCATGCCGCTCGCCACGCTAGACGCGCTGCACCTGGCCAGTGCGGTTGAACTTCAATGCACGGCGCTGGCCACCAGCGACCGCCAACTTGCCCGCGCCGCCCAAGCCAGCGGCCTGCTCGTCCACACTTTCCTGAATTGAGAGGTCTCCCATGCGCGAAGGGCCCGCCACCACCATCCGCCGCGAAGACTACGCCGCCCCGGCTTTCTGGATCCGCAGCGTTGATTTGAGCTTTGACCTCGACCCGGCCAAGACCATCGTCGCCAGCAAAATGACGATAGCGCGCGACCCGGCCGCCGCGCCCGGCCAGCCGCTCAAGCTGCACGGTGACGGGCTGACGCTGCTGCGCTGCCTGGCCGACGGCGAAAGCGTGAGCTTCCGCCACGAGGACGGGCTGCTGGTGATCGACAACCCGCCCGAAAAACCCAGCTTCACGCTGGAGATCCGCAACACCTGCGCGCCTGAGAAGAACACCCAGCTCTCAGGCCTGTACACCAGCGGCGGCGGTTTTTTTACCCAGTGCGAGGCCGAGGGCTTCCGCCGCATCACCTATTTTCTGGACCGGCCGGATGTGATGGCGGTGTTCACCGTCACGCTGCGCGCCGACAAGGCCAAGTACCCGGTGCTGCTGAGCAATGGCAATCTGGTCGAGCAGGCCACGCTGGACAACGGCCGCCACCTGGCCAAGTGGCATGACCCCTTCCCCAAGCCCAGCTATCTGTTTGCGCTGGTGGCGGCCGATCTGGTGGCGCGCGAGCAGCGCATCCGCGCGCGCAGTGGCAAAGACCATCTGCTGCAGGTTTATGTGCGGCGCGGTGACCTGGACAAGACCGAGCATGCGATGAATTCGCTGGTTGCCAGCGTGGCCTGGGACGAGGCCCGCTTCGGCCTGCCGCTGGATCTGGAGCGCTTCATGATCGTCGCGGTGGGCGACTTCAACATGGGCGCGATGGAAAACAAGGGCCTGAACATCTTCAACACCAAGTACGTGCTGGCCAGCCCCGCCACCGCCACCGATGGCGACTTTGCCGGCATCGAGAGCGTGGTCGGCCACGAGTACTTCCACAACTGGACCGGCAACCGCATCACCTGCCGCGACTGGTTCCAGCTCAGCCTGAAAGAAGGCCTGACGGTCTACCGCGACCAGGAGTTCTCGATGGACATGGCCGGCTCGGCATCGGCCCGGGCGGTCAAGCGGATTGACGATGTGCGCAACCTGCGCGCGGTGCAATTCCCCGAGGACGCCGGCCCGATGGCCCACCCGGTGCGGCCCGACAGCTACGCCGAGATCAACAATTTCTACACCGCCACGGTCTACGAAAAAGGCGCCGAGGTGGTGCGCATGATGGCCACGCTGGTGGGCCGGGAGGGCTTCCGGCGCGGCATGGACCTGTACTTTGCCCGCCACGACGGCCAGGCCGTGACCTGCGATGACTTTGCCCAGGCGATTGCCGACGCCAACCCCGACAGCGCGCTGGCCGCCCACCTGGCCGGCTTCAAGCAGTGGTATGCCCAGGCCGGCACGCCCACCGTGACGGCGCGTGGCCACTACGACCCGGTCACGCTGCACTACACGCTGACGCTCACGCAAAGCGCCGCAACGTCGGTCGGCCAGGCCGGCAAGCTGCCGGCAGGGTCGCCGTCACTGCCAAGCTTCGTCATGCCCGTGCTGATGGGCCTGGTGCGCGCCGACACCGGCCAGGCCCTGCCGCTGCGCCTGGCCGGTGAGATCCAGGCAGCCGGCAATGAGCGCGTGCTGGTGCTGAGCCAGGCCGAGCAGCGCTTCACCTTTGTCAACGTGGCCTCAGCACCCGTGCCCTCGCTGCTGCGCGGCCTCTCAGCCCCAGCGCACCTGGACGATGGCCTGGACGATGCCGGCCTGCTGGTGCTGTTGCAGCACGACAGCGATGCCTTCAACCGCTGGGAAGCCGGCCAACGCCTGGCCTTGAACCGCTTGATGGCCGCCTTGCCCGGCGCGGGCGACCTGCCGCCGCTGGATACCGCCTTTGTGCAAGCCATGCAGCAATTGCTGCGCGACCCGGCGCTGGACGCGGCCTTCAAGGACGCCGTGCTGACGCTGCCCGGCGAGAGCTATATCGCCGAGCAATGCCAGACGGTGGACCCGCAGCGCATCCACCAGTTGCGCGAGCAGATGCGCCGCCAGTTGGCCGAGCGCCTGCATGCCGACTGGGTCTGGGCCTTCGAGGCCCACCAGGTGCGCGAGGGCTACCGGCCCGACGCCGCCCAGGCCGGCCGCCGCGCTCTCGCCAACCTGGCCCTGCAGATGCTGGTGCTGGATGCCCTGCGCACCGGTGATGAGGTGTGGCCGGGCCGGGCCTACCAGCGCTTCAAGGATGCCGGCCAGATGACCGACCGCCATGCCGCGCTGACCGCCCTGGTGGACGGCCACTCGGCGCTGGCCGAGCCGGCGCTGGCGCGCTTCCAGGCGCTGTTTGCCGGTGACGATCTGGTGATCGACAAGTGGTTCAACCTGCAGGCCAGGGCCTGTGAGCCCCTGGTGGCCGATGCCACGCCCGCAGCGGGCGCTGTGCTGCAGCGCGTCAAACAATTGATGCAGCACCCCGGTTTTTCACTCAAGAACCCCAACCGGGCACGCAGCCTGCTGGCCGGTTACTGCCGTGAAAACCCGGCCGCCTTCCACCGCGTCGATGCCGCCGGTTATGTGTTCTGGGCTGATCGGGTGCTGGAGCTGGACGCCATCAACCCGCAACTGGCCGCCCGCCTGGCCCGCGCCCTCGACCGATGGAGCGCGCTGGCCGAGCCCTGGCGCGGTGCGGCGCGTGAGGCGGTGGCCCGGGTGGCAGCCAGCAACCGGCTGAGCGCCGATGTGCGCGAGATCGTGGGCAAGGCGCTGGACGGCGCTTGACCCTCGGGCGTCCGGCCCTTCCGGCCCTGCCGGACACCCAATGCGGCCGGCCCGCTCAGCGCATGAAGCCCAGGTTGCGCGCCCCGCCAAAGTTGCGCAGATTGGGCAGCACCTGGTCGAGTTGGGCCTCACCCAGGCCCCACCAGCGCAGCAGGGTGGCTGCGTATTGATCAACCGACTGGCTGGGGATCCAGCGGCCCTGCAGCTCCCAGTCGTCCACGCCCACGTCATCCGGCCCGCCGGGCAGCAGCGACGGGTAGGCGCCATAGCCCTGGCCGCCGGCCACCGCCGCGCCCATCACCAGTTGGTGGTTGCCCCAGGCATGGTCGGTGCCGCAGCTTGAATTGGGCGCCAGCGTGCGGCCGAAATCGCTCTGAGTGAACAAGGTCACCCGGTCGGCCA